>JBBSMJ010000012.1:0-11643 GCA_038233235.1 Actinomycetes bacterium
GCGCCGGTACCGCCGCTCCCGGTGCCGCTGCCTGCGGCCGGTGGGGTCGGCTGCTCTTGACTACTGCCTGTGCACGCGGCCAGGAAAAGCAACAGGGTCAGGCAGACAGCGATGCAGGACCGTACTTTGCTAGGCATTGGGCCTCCCAGAGTGGACATGTCAACCACGGTCGAACAGGTCACGTACGGCGTCGCCGGCCAGGTTGGCGGCGACCGCCAAGAGGAACAGGGCGCAACCAGGCGCCAGCGGGATCCAGGGGCTGGCGAACAGGTAATCCGCACCGCGGGCGGCCATCGCACCGAGCTCGGGTGCCGGTGGAGGGGCGCCAAGTCCGATGAAGGACAGACCGGCCAGGGTGAGGACAAGGATCTGAATGTCGAGACTCGCCGTGACGATGACCGGCGGCAAGGCGCCGGGCAGCAAATGGCGGACCATCAGTCGGACGGCCGACACCCCGCTCAAGCGGGCTGCGTCGACGTGCGGACGGGCGGCCAACGCGCGCACCTCACCGCGGACGAGACGCGCGTACCACGGCCACCAGACGACTGCGATGCCGATGACGGTGTTGCGCAGACTGGCGCCAAGGGCAGCTGCCACCGCGATAGCCAAGATGGGTCCTGGCAGAGAAAGGAACGTGTCGGTCAGCCGCATCAAGAGGGCGTCCACCACACCACCGCGCGTTCCGGCGACCAGGCCGATGACCCCACCGATGAGAATCGCCGACACGATCACCAGCACCGCGCTGAGCCAGCTCGTACGCAGCCCGTACATCACCCGCGCGAAAATGTCCTGGCCGACGTCGTCGGTGCCGAGCAGGTGCGCAGCCGACGGGGCTTGGAAGGACGGAGCCACCGAGATCACCGGATCGGCGACGAACCAGGGCCCCACCAGGGAGACCGCGAAGAGCAGCAGGAGTACGACGAGGCCACCTCGCTCGAGCACACCGACGTCCCGCAGTCGGGCGCGTCCGCGGCTCACGGTCGAGGGGCGCGTCCCAGTGCGGAGGCTCGCGACGTCGTTCAGTGGCATGTCGCCACCTCCGGCACCGAGGTCAGCAACGTCTGCGTGTAGGCGTCCGACGGCTCACTGATGACGGCATCGGCCGCACCTTCTTCCACGATCCGCCCCTGTGTCATCACGACGATCCGATCGGCCACCAGCCGAGCGGCGGCAAGGTCGTGCGTCACGAACACCATCGCGAAGCCGAGCTCTCTGCGCAGATGCCCGAGCAGGTTGAGCACAGTCGCCGCGAGTGAGGCATCCAACGCCGAGATCGGCTCGTCGCACAGTAGGAGGTCGGGTGGCTCGATGACGGCACGCGCCAACGCCGCCCGCTGGCGCTGGCCACCAGAAAGCTGGTGCGCCCGCGCCCGCGCAACCTCCGCCGGTAGGCCCAGGCGGGCGAGGGCCGCTGACACGCGCTCGCGTCGGATCTTCGCTGGCAGCCGGGCGATCCGCTCCTCGAGGTGCTGTCCAATGGTCAGCCAGGGCGTGAAGGACGATCCTGCGTCCTGGAAGACCATCTGCGGCCGACGACCGGCACCGCCCAAGACGACGCTGCCCGAGGTGGGCTCCTGCAATCCGGCAATGGTGCGGAGCAGAGTGGTCTTGCCGCTCCCGCTCTCACCGACGAGCGCCACTGCTTCCCCATGAGCTACGGAGAGGTTGACGTCGCTGAGCGCATCGAGGGCCTCGCCACTGCGCCGGCCGCGCCGGGCCGGGAACCGGACGCTCAACTGCCGAACTGTCACGCTTCGCTCACCGGTGTACGCCGTCTGTATCGCTTCCCACGTAGCTGTGGCGGCCGACAACGTTCGTGCCACGTCTTCGCCGGCTTCGAAGTGGCATGCGGCCAGTCCGGCGTGCTTGGAGACCGCCATTAGCGCTGGTCGCTCCTCCCGGCACAGCGGTACTGCGGACGGGCACCGAGGCGCGAAGACGCACCCCACGAGATCGCTCGCAGGGTGGATGGGTTCACCAGCGATAACCGGCAGCTCGGAGTAGCGATCGGCGTGCAGCCCGATGCGCGACTTCATCAGCGCGGCGGTGTAGGGATGCGCGGGGCGGTCGAGGACCGGCCGAATGGGCCCGACCTCAGCCACCAGGCCGCCGTACAGCACGCAGACCCGGTCGGCGACTGTCGAGGCCACGGCCAGGTCGTGAGTGACCAGGAGAATCGCGCAGCCGAACTCGTCGCGCATCCGACGGAACAGCGTCAGCACCTTCGCCTGGACGGTCACGTCGAGGGCGGTGGTGGGCTCATCGGCGATGACGAGCTTCGGTCTGCCAGCGAGTGCGATGGCGAGCATGACGCGTTGGCGAAGGCCGCCCGACAACTCGTGCGGATAGTCGCGCAGGCGCTGACGGGCGTTTGCGATACCGACTGCCTGCAGCAGGCGCACCACCTCCGCGGTGCTCCCGGCCACCTCATGGACTTGGCGGCCGATGCGCATCGTCGGATCGAGCGATGTCATCGGATCCTGGAATACCGCGCCGAGGGCGCGGCGTCGCAGTCTGCGTCGGGTCGACTCGTCCGCCCCATTGAGTTCGACCCCGTCGACGGTGACAGTGCCGTCAACGCGCGCCGTCTTGGGCAGTAGGCCGAGCAGCGACAGGCCCAGCACAGTCTTGCCAGATCCCGACTCCCCGACCAGTCCGACGATTTCACCAGGCCGGATGCGAAGGTCCACTCCGCGCAGAGCGTGCAGAGTGTGGCCGCCGCGCGGGAAGTTCACCCGGAGGCCCACGATGTCCGCCACGACCGACGGTGCTGCCGTCTCGCCCCAGGTCATGGCCGCCCAGACCGGCGGAACGCGCGCGAGACCACGACCATCAGGTCAGGCCATGACCGAGCGGACGGGGCCCGCCGACGGGTGGACGCCGTGGGCCGTCATAGGAGCCGAAGGCGGCGACGACCTCGTCGGTCGAGCGCAGCGCTCCGGTCTGCAAGTACTCCATGGCGTTGAGCGATGCGTCATGAGCGGCTTGCGAGGAGCCTCCTACCGCATCGGCCGCGACGCGGACGTGGTAGTCGTGCTGGTGAGCGTCCACGAAGGTGTAGTGGACGCACACGTCGGTGAGGGCACCGCACAGGATCAGCGTGTCGGCCTTGAGTCCCTTCAGCAGGATCTCGAGATCGGTGCCGAAGAAGGCGGAGTAGCGCCGCTTGATCACGTGGTACTCGTCCGGCAGCGGAGTCATCGCCGGAACCAGCTCAGTGTCGGGGTCGTCCTCGACGCAGTGCACGTCCTCCTGACCGTCGGTCTCCCGACCGAAGTCCGCGAGCGTGCGACTGTGCCGTTCCTGCAAGAAGATGACCGGTATGCCTGCGTCACGAGCAGCGCTCAGCATCGCGAGGCACCTGTCGACCCGCTCGGCGAATCCACCCATCTGGGGGACCGCATAGTGCTCGTTGTATCCGGCCATCTGGTTGTCGATGGAGATGAAGACCGGCTGGCCGACGATCAGAGCGCTCATGTGTTGTTCCTTGTCATGACGGCCTCCTGTGGAGCCGGTGTGGTCACATCGGACACGTCGTCGCTGGTGTGGAGCCGTTGGCACGAGCCGCGGACGGTGAGCCGGGTGTCGAGGACGATGTGCTGCGCCCTTCCGCGTCCCTTGCCTTCGATCCGGTTGCGCAGCAGACGCATAGCGAGAACGCCTTGCTCGATCGTCGGGCGAGAGATCACGGTGAGCGGCGGACTGAGCAGTTCGGCGAGCTCTAGGTCGTCGAAGCCGATGAACGACACCTCCTCTGGTACTCGAACGCCCAAGTGGTGCAGTGCCTGGAGTGCCCCGATCGACATCAGGTTGTTGGCCGCAAAGATGGCGGTCACTGCGAACGGAAGGCCCAGCAGTCGAAGCGCCGCCTGATAGCCGCTGTCCTCCTTGAAGTCCCCCATCTGCATGAGGGCAGGGTCGAGGTGGACGCCTGCCGCTTCCAGGGCCGCGGTGAAGCCTTCGTAGCGTTCGCGCCCCGGCGTCGTGTCCAGGGGGCCACTGATGAGTCCGAACCGCTGATGACCCAGCCCGAGGAGGTGCTCGGCGGCCTGCGCCGCACCGCCGGCCGAATCGACGAGCACGCAGTCGAGGTCTTCGCCGTCCTCGAGGCGGCGGTCGAGGAGCACGATCGGCACGCCGGCGCGCCGCAGTTCGGCCGTGTTGTCCGACTTCTCCCGAGCGGGCGCCAGGATCACGCCGTCCACTCGACCGATCAGTCCGCGGAGCACCGCCCGCTCGCGCTCGTCATTCTCGTCGGTGTTGCTGAGGAAGACGTTCAGCTCCAACTGGCGCGAGACGGACTCGACTCCCTTGGCCACAGCGGCGAAGAAGGGGTTCGAGACGTCCGGAACCACCAGGCCGATAGTCCGGGTGACCCCGGACTTAAGGCTGCGTGCCACCTCGTTCGCGCGGAAGTCCAGCGCTTCGATAGACGCCTGGACGGCTGCCGCTTCTCGGACCCGCTGGCCGGCCAGGTGCCGCGACACCGTGGTGGAGGAGACGCCAGCCCGCCGCGCCACGTCCCAGATGGTCGCCATACCGGTGGACTGTAGACGATGACTGCAATCGATACCAGATCTCCGCCGGGACCACGTCCGACGCGCGCAAGGAACGTGACTCTGCGCTGAGGCTGGCCCAAGGGCACCTCCGACCGGGCACCGCTTGGCCTCCTCCCCGCGGCCCGCGCACGAGTTGGCGTCCGTGCCGGCTGGTTGGGCGGCAACCGCCGTTCAGTTACTCAGAGGTGGGGTGCACCTCGCTGCTGGGTTGGGAAGGACGCGGTCGAGTACGCGGCTTGGACGCTGGAGGCGACGAATGGATATGGGAGTGCTTCGCTGTTGTGGGCAAACGATTCGAATGTCACATTCTTCACGGAAACCCCATAAGAGAGCTATTTAGCTGCGGCGAGCGCTTTGTCCGGAACTCGCGGTAAGCCAGACTTGCGGTGGTCTGTCCATGGGCTATGCCGAGCTCCGCCTTGTGTGAGCCGGTTGTGCGAGCTTGTCGCAGCGACTCCGGAGGAGCCGCACGGGGTACGCCACCGGCTTGCCTGCAGGGTGCAGTCGCGTCAGAATAGCCCACCGGCTCATCTCACAAGTCACCGAGTTATCGCCGAATGCGGACACTTCGGACGAAAAGGAAAAGTGTAGGAAGGGGATCTCATGTCTCGCACCCTGTTGGCTCTCCGCGCTGATGACGGCGGAGTTTTCGACGCATCGTCGTCCCCCCTTACGGTGAAGGCGAGCGGTGCCAAGCTCGCCGTAGATGACGATGGTCGGGTGGCCTTCGACAAGACCAGCCGAGTAACCGCCAAGCCGGACCCGGCCCTTGCGTCGCTGGACGAATTCACGCTGGTCGTGGAGGCGGCAGTCGAGCGCGCGTCCGCCGCGCAGGTGCTTGTCGACTCCGATCAGGTACGCCTGCTCGTGCAGCGCGACGGCACCGTCGAGGCCGCGGTACAGACAGACAGGGGCTGGGAGACCGTCGACTCCACCGCGAAAATGACTCCCGGCACGAGCCATGAGCTACGCCTCGTGCGAGCCAGCGGTGGCCAGGTGACCTTCGAAGTCGACGGAGCCGTGGCCGGGGAGCTGGCCGGTGGAGCGACCCTGGTAGGTCCCGGGCGCACCGGCCTGAGCGTGGGCACCGACACGTCGGGCAAGCGGGGGTTCGTTGGCACGCTCGGCAGCTTCGAGTTGTTGGACACCGCCGCCACCAGCGCCACCCTCAAGCAACAGGCCGCCGCTGCTCGCCAGACCGTCACCCAACTCGCCGACCGCTACCGGGTGCCGATCCGGCTCATCGACGACGGCACCGTCGACCACCGGTTCGACGAAATCAAGGGGATCATGCGGGCCGCCGGCGTCGAGGACCTCTCGGAGCTGTCGACTCTCACGATCGCCCAGCCCACGACGATCCGGCCCAACCAGATCCTCACCGCGCCCCGCCGCACCGTGGTGGGAGGGCTCCACGGATCCTTCGCTGACCTGGCCACCGACTTCCTGGCCAAGGTGGCCGATCCGGTCGAGGCCCGGGCGCTGCTCGACGGTATCGTGGTCAGTCGCGCCACTCAGCCGATCGCCGCCCCATTGCAACCTGAGTCTGTCACGAGCAATGTGGTGGGTGGCGCTTTCAGCCCGAGCCTGCGGCCGCTCACCCCGAACCTGACGCCGCTGCTGCGCAGCAGCCAGCCCTCGGCGTTGACCAATCTGCCCAGCGCCGCCCTGGCGGCCTCCCTCCAGCCTGTCCTGAGCCGGCAACAAATCATCAGCGCGCTGGAGAAGGTGGAGCCGCAGACCTGGCCGACGTTCCGGTCCGACATCACCATGACCAAGGCGATGGTTCGTGTTCTGCCCGTGGACTCGTCGGTGATCATCGCGGGGCGGCTCGACCTCACCAATACCACGCTCGAGATCTCGCCCGACGTACAAACCCTCTACATCATCGCCGAGGAGGTGCAGGCGGCTGCCGGGGCCAGCATCACCTGGCGTCGTACGCCGCTGAGCGTGCCCGACATGGGTCCCGACCCCGGCAAGGACGGCCACGGCTGGGGGACCTCCAACGTGGTCCGCAAGCCGGACTCCAAGCACGGCCAGGACGGCAGCGATGGCCGAAACGGCGACAACGGGATTGCCGGCCGCGCTGCGGCCGACGCGCCCGGCATCGAGATCTGGGCCAAGCGGTTCGTGGGCATGCCCGACATCGACGTGGCCGGCGGGGACGGCGGCCGGGGTGGCAAGGGACAGCGCGGGGGTCGAGGCGGCAGCGGTGCACGCGGCCGGTCGGGCGAGTGGTACTGGGCCTTCGGCAAGCGATGCTGGTCGGATCCCGGCGATGGTGGGGACGGCGGAAACGGTGGCCGTGGTGGTGACGGCGGCCGCGGCGGCAACGGCGGCACGGGCGGGCAAATCACCCTCGCTGTGCTGCCTGACACCCTCACCGCGCTGGTTACCACCAACGCGTTCACCCCACTGGTCAACAAAGGGGCAACAGGGCGCGGCGGGGACGGTGGCGACGGCGGTGCCGGTGGCGCCGGAGGTCAGCGCGGCTACACCGAAGTGTGCGACGGCGGACGGGCCGGGCACGACGGGGCCCAGGGCCAACCCGGAGCCACCGGCCGCGACGGCTCGGCCGGCACCGACGGACTGATCCAGATCCTGACCGTCACCGAGGAGTCCTGGAACGAGCAACTTACCCGGCCCTGGGTCACCCACATCACACCGACGAGCGGATTCCCCGGAACCACGGTCACGGTGCGTGGCAGTCGTTTCGCCGACACCGACCGGGTGGTGGTTGGCAGCACCACACTGACGCCCACGCTTCGCGCCGACGAGGGTCTCGACGTGGCGCTTCCAGACACCATGGAGGGCGGGGAGCACACCCTTTTCGTGCGCCGGCACGACGGCGAGGAGTCCAACCGGGTGAAGGTTGGCGTCCTCCCGCACCTCGACCGCGCCCCCGACACGGTGGCCCCGCAGGGCCAGATCCAGCTGACGGGCAAGGCGTTCGTCGACGGAGCCGCGGTGTCGCTCGACGGCGACCTGTATCCGGCCAGCGGCGTCACCCGAACCTCACTGTCCTTCACCATGCCTGGCGTCTCCGGTCCGGTGAACGGCGAACAGTTGATCGGGTTGTCGGTCATCAACCCTGACGGTCGGGAGAGCAACCGGCTCACCGCCGTTCAACCGCGGATCCTGCAGAACGGGTTCACCCTCGGCGTGCACGACTACCAGTTCGCCAACTTCAAGGACGGTGTCCCGTCGTGGGGGACGTTCGAGGACACATTCGGGTCGGCGGAGGTCTGGCACGAGCTGCTCGATCCGATCTTCGGCCACCCCATCCTCACCGGCGCCTTTTACATCTTCTACCAGCACTTCCTCAAGGGCGAGGACAACGGCGGCCTGGCGACCGGCTTCTGCACGTCGCTGGCGTCGACGGCGCTGGACAGGTTCTGGCAGGGGAGGAACGACACCTTCGCCACGGTCACCAAGGCGACGATGCACAAGGAGCTCACCGCCATCCACGGTCGCCTGCTGTCGCGGGAAAGCCTGCTCACCATGCACGACCAGGGCAGGCGCGGCAACGCCAACATCGAGACGACGTTCCGCGCGATCGAGGCCGCCTTCGCGTCGGGCGGGACGCGCGAGACGGCGCCCCTGCTGTTCTTCATCCCGTCCGGAGCGGCCTGGGATTCAGGTTACTTCGACAAGCTCGCCGACAGCCACTGCGTCGTACCCATCAAGATCATCTACCCATCGGGGCACGACGGCATCGACCTGAACGGCATCGACATCCAGGTATGGGACAACAACGCGCCCAACGACCCGAACTGTCGGGTGGAGTTGCGGCGCACCGCCGCAGGCGACCTGAAGTTCGAGTTGTTCTCCGCGGGCTCACTAAAGTTCGGGACCAACGACGGGGTCACACTCGGCACCCAGACCGTGGGGCAATACCTCCTTAGCGACGTCGACCTGCCGTTCTCCGGGCCGCTGGGCCTGACGTCGTTCATCATCGACTTTGTGCTCTCTCCAGCCACGCTGGCCGTCACCGACGGTGCAGGGCGGCGCACCGGGCACTTCGGCGGCCAGATCCTGTCCGAGATCCCGGAAAGCCACCCCGCCTACCTGCTCCCCGGCCTATTCCTGCTTCCAGTCGGTGACGGGATGACGCGCACGATCACCGGCACGGGAAACGGCAGCTACGGCTACACGTCGATCAACCCGGCGGGCGTGTCACTTAATCTCCGCGAGGTGCCGACCTCGGCGGGAGAAGCGGACATCGTCGCGGCCAACGCCGATGGGTCGCGGGCCCGGTTCATTCCCGGCCAGCCCAAGACAATTACCGCCTCGGTGTCCACGGAGTTCGGCGGGCAGGCGCGTGGCGTCGAGTTGCAGGGTTTTCAGGCCTCGGCCATCGCCGATCTCGACGTGACGGTTACGCCGGACCTATCCCTGGTCCGGATCGCCAACCGCGGCTCCGATGTCTCACTTCCGGTCAAGCTGCTGGGGGTGACCGCTGAGTCCCAGGCGACCGTAACGCGCGACTTGGGCTCGGTCGCCCTGCCCGCCAACCACGACCTGGTCGTGGCTGTGGGTGACTGGGCCGGCCTGCCCGCCAACCAGGTGACCGCCACGGCCGTACCGATTGGCTGACCCGGCTACCTCACTGGCGCGCGGCGGGAATGCGCGAGCCGACGGACAGAGCCGACGTACAGTGACCGACGTGGTCTCCGTGCAACTGCTCTACTTCGAGGGCTGCCCGCACTGGCGTACCGCCGACCAACGGCTGCAGGAAGCACTGCGGCTGGCCGGATGCGGTGACCACATCGAGTACCGCAAGGTCGAGGCGACCGAGAACGCGGAAGCGGCCAGTCCGCACGGCTCGCCCACGGTGCTCATCGAGGGGGTCGATCCGTTCAATGGCCACTCGGCACCAGGGGGCGAGTCCTGCCGGCTGTACTCCACTCCGCAGGGACTAGCGGGCGCCCCCACCCTGGATCAGCTGCTCGAGGTGCTCGCGCCGTACGGTGGGCCTCGCTAGCCCTTGGGCAAGCCGACGGGGCTAGTCGACCTTGTAGCGGTAGACGTCCCGGTCGCCGTTTCTGTCCCGCCGCACCAGGTTGGACGCGTCGCTGGTGTAGGAAACGACCTTGCCGTTGCCGCTGATCGCCGGCCAGTAGCTTGCGCCGTTGGCGTCCGCACATGTGTCGCTGGCGCTCACCCGGACGCTCTTGCTGCCAGCCGGGAGGAGCCCCGAAACGAGCCGCACGTCGCGTCCGTTGGGTATCGCGATCGCGGAGCCGTCCGCACTCAATTGCGCGTCGTCCAGGGCGGGCTTGTAGAACGTCCCGTCGACCTTGAGGTCGCGGCCGCCTTCCCGGTCGTGGATGTACGTGCCTCCTTCGATCACGCTCTCCTTGTAGTACAACTCGTAGGTGTAGCGGTAGGCGACGTACCGGCCGTCGGCGCTCATCGAGGTCGCCGAGACGGTCTCTCGCTCGTAGTCGATCGGACGCACCTGCTCGATCGTCCCGTCCGCCGCACGGACGTAGCCGCGCTTGTTGGCGTTGAAGGCCACCGACCCGTCGTTGCCGACGTCGCCGACCGTGGCCAGATACGGCGAGTCGTCCCCGAAGGGCAACAACCCACTAATGCGGGTGATCTCTCCGCTGCGTAGGTTCTTGCGGAAGACATTGCGTACGCCGTTGGTGTCGTCCGCGACGAGGTTGCTGGCGGTGGACTCGAAGACCGCAAACTCCCGGTTGTCGCTGATCTTGGCCCGCGTGCTGGCCCCATTTGCTTGGGCACCCGACGCGTCGGTGCTCACCCGGGTGGTCTTTCCATTGAACCGGTTGCGGAGGAAGACGTCTGCGACGCCGTTGGTGTCGTCATCCACCAGGTTGCTCGCGTCGGAAACGAAGGTGACGAAGCGACCGTCGGCGCTGATCGAAGGCGCGGTGCTCGGGCCGTTCGCTTGTGCACCGTTGGAGTGCTCGCTCAGCCTTCGGAACTCACCTCGTCGGCTGCGCAGGAACACGTCCGATTCGCCGTTGGTGTCGCCGTCGACGACCTGCCGCTTCGCGGAGGAGAACGCCAGCCGACCGCCCGTGCCGTCGAGCGCGGGCGTCTCGCTGCGCGGTGCGGCCCGGATGAGCCGCCCGTCCCCCTCCCGCAACACGCCGCGCAGGTAGACGAAAATGTCGTCGACCCGGTTGGTGTCCTCGGCCACCAGCGAGTCCGCGGAGCTGGTGTAGGCGACCACCTTGCCGTCGCCGCTGATGACGGCTTGATCCCCGCTCTCCACGCTGCACGCGGGACTTTCGGTGACAAGCTCCGACGCCTGGCCGGGCTGGCCCACGTAGACCTGTCCGTTCTGAGTACAGGCAAGCACCGTTCCGTCGGAGCTGAGATCCATCGGTCCCACGCAGCCGCTCACTTGCCGCCGCTGCGACCGGTCGTAGACGTAGCCGGACGTTTGATCGCCCAGGTCATAGTGTTCGAACGCGTGGTAGGCCACGTAGCGGCCGTCGCCGCTCAATGTGGTGGCGGTCAGCTCGTCGTTGTCCCTGTAGGTGCATGCGAACAAATCCGTCTGCGCGCCAACAGAGTGGGCGAACCCGGCGATGGTGTTGTAGCCGTTGCAGGCTCGAGAGCGCGCGGTGAAGGCCACCGTCAGTCCATCGCCACTGATCGCACTGAGCGAGGAGTGTCCGGCGAACTGATCGCCGTTCGCGTCCACGCTCATTCGCTTCGTCGTCCCGGCGTCGAGGTCGCGGAGGAAGACATCGTCGGACTGGTTGGTGTCACCGGCCACCAGGTTGCCTGAGGAGGTTTCGAACGCCACTGTCCGCCCGTCGTCGCTGATTCCGATTCCGGATGTGGCGCGGCCGCCCTGGCCGCCGCCGCTGCGCACGCTCACCAGGGTCGTACGTCCTGTTCTGCGGTCATGTACGAAACCGTCAGCGACGCCGTTGGTGTCGTTCGGCACCAGGTAGGCAGCTTTGGACAGGAACGCCACGTACCGGCCACTCGCACTGATCGACGGCGCGAAGCTGTCGGCCGGAACCTGGCTGCCTCCGCTGGTCCTACTGACCAGGGTCACTGGCCCCTTCTCCCGGTCGCGGACGAAGACGTCGTAGCCGAA
>JBBSMJ010000013.1:0-11521 GCA_038233235.1 Actinomycetes bacterium
CGAAACGTGCGGTTCTCACCGATGACCACCCGCGGGATGCCGTAGAGCAGGATCGCGCCGGTGCACATGTGACACGGCGACAGTGTGGTGACCATGGTGGAGCGCGCATAGACGTGCGCTGGTAGGCGGCCGGCGTTCTCCAGCGCGTCGGTTTCCCCGTGCCTGATGGCGCTGTCCAGCTGCACGCGCCGGTTGCGTCCGGCGCCCAGCAGCTTGCCCTCGCTGAACAGCGCGGCACCGATAGGGATGCCGCCCTCGGCAAGCCCCATCCGAGCCTGCTCGACCGCCGCCGCCAGGTACGTCTCGTCATCGCTCAGCGCACGGACGAGGCTATGTCGTTCGTGATTCACGGTCACAGTGCCGCTGTCGTGGCGGCCGGCTCGGTGACGCGAGCGATGAACAGCGGCGCGCCGCTCACGACGTCGGTGATGGTGACCAGGAACGGACGATCGACCTCGACCACCACCGGGTCCCTGAAGCTGGGAGCGGAGATACCAACAACGCCTACGGCGGTGGCTGCCGCCGCTTCGGTG
This sequence comes from Actinomycetes bacterium, assembly GCA_038233235.1. Classification (GTDB taxonomy): domain Bacteria; phylum Actinomycetota; class Actinomycetes; order JBBSMJ01; family JBBSMJ01; genus JBBSMJ01. Next base: position 534 of record JBBSMJ010000013.1, read on the forward strand.
CCCTCCTCATCGACCCGGATATGGGCCTGATGGAAGACGAACCCGATCTTCAGGGGCTCTACCGACGTTATACCTGTGAAGTCGGCTAGGTCAGAAAAGGCGAGGGTGACGCCGAGCCGCTGAAGCGGAGTCTCGAGGCGTAAGCGCGTCGTGAACTGGAACCGAGGAAGCGCGAGCGCAACGCGGGCCGGTGACATCGGCCGCAGCAGCGCGGCAAGCCCGACAGCGCCCAGCTGGTCCTCGAGCGCATCGACCGATCCGTCCGGCAGCAGAATCGTCATGGCCAGCCGGCCGCCCACGTAGGGAAGCATCACCGCCTGATATCCCGTACCGCGCGCATAGCCCAGTTGGGCGGTCTGGTGCATCGTCGTCACGCAAACCTGCTCGCCGTTCGACAGCGTGAACGGCGCGGTATCGGTGGCGTCCTTAGGGAATTGCGCTACCCACCGCGCCTGGAGGTAGATCGCGTTGATCAGCACCACCCGGGTATCGCTGCGGACACTAGCCACCGGCAGCAGGTCCAGGATCTTGCCGGACGTCAGCTGACTGACCGCCGAGTTGATCGCCGTCCGCGCGTCCTCCGGGTTGGCGAAGTTCACTCGGCGCAGCTCGGCGAGGAAACTGTGCTCCACTGCTCCGGCGAACGCGGAGTGCAGCGGGAGGCGGTCCTGCACCCACACGCTGTTGCTCATTCGCAGCAGCGCCTGCTCCTCCCTCTCCAACCCATCGACCGCCGCAGCCAGCTCCTCCATCCCCGCCGCAGCGTCTTCGTCATCGGTGAGGTGCAGCGCGGTGCGCAACTGTTCGGCGGTCGCTCCACGGGCACCCTGCAGCGCCATCTGCAGCGCGATCGCCACGCTGACCGGCGAGACCACCGCGTTGGTTCCCCGGGGGATGGCCGCGGCGTACAAGTCGGCGGCGAACTCCCACTGGGCGGTCACCAACCGAGACAGCGCGGTCGGCGCTTTCGCCAGATCCGGCAGCGGTACGAAGTTCATCGGGATGCTCCCTCTTCCGGCGCGTAGAGCTACCACAGCAGTGACAACGCCGCGAGCGGCTCCCCGTGGCGCGCTACCGCAGGTCGACATCGGCGTACGGGGAGCCGCCGGACAGTCGCGCGTAGCCCGGGCCGCGATCGAAGAACGGCTCGGTGCCACTGCGCTCGCCGCGCAACTCCGCCCGCAGCCGGTCTGTGGCGTCGCCGTCCACCCGCGGGTCTTCGGGTTCGCCGGTGAGCACCACGCCGTAGTCGTCCCGAGCGCCGGCCAACGACACCTTTCCCCAGCGGACGTCGCTGAGCACCTCGTCGACAGGGCGTTCCAGCGGGTCGCCCCAGCCGCCACCACCGGTCGTCCGGATGCGGATCACCTCTCCCGCGCGGACCGGCTCGTCATCGGCGAGGGCGTCGACCTCCCGTTCGCGGGAACCGCCCGGATCGATCACCACCTGGAAGGGTCGACCGGCCTTGCCGCCCTTGACCCCCCAGCAGGAAAGGATCGAGCGGTCGGCGATGGACATGAAGTGCGCGTCGCGCAGCATGCGGATGTGCTTCTCGTAGCCCAACCCGCCCCGAAAACGGCCGGGCCCGCCGGAGTCGACAGCGAGCCCGAGCCGCTCCACGACGAACGGGAAGCGCGACTCGGTGAACTCGGTGGGGAGGTTCCGCGAGTCGGGAACGACGTGGATGGTGTCTTCCCCGTCGGCATACCACCGCCCACCGGAGCCGCCGCCGAGCACCTCCCGCATGAGGTACGGCTCGCCGTCGCGGTCGTCGCCGTACACGCCGGTATAGCGGATCGTCTCCTGATCGGCCGGCATGCGCCCGTCGACCGCCTTGGCGAGTACGCCGGCGAGGACACCCAGCAGGCGCAGGATCACAAAGGTGCGGGCGTTCGTCGGAGCAGGGAACACCGGGGTGAGCAATGTGCCGGGCGGAGGGAAGCGCATCTCGATGAGCGGTACGACGCCTTCATTGACATCCAGCTCCGCCATGCGTTCCGGCGTATCAGCGAGGTTGCGCAGGATCGGCGCCAGCCACTTCTTGAGGAAGTTACCGTCGGCGTAGTCGCCGCAGTGGTTGATCGGTCCCTTCGCCTGCGGCGAGGTACCGGTGAAGTCCAGCACCAGCCGGTCGGGCGTCTTGCTGAGAGTGATGCGCTGCGCGTGCAGCTTCGGCGGATCGACGCCGTCGTGCTCGGCGTAGTCCTCCCACACGTAGGAACCGTCCGGGATCTTCGCCAGGATCTCGCGTCGGTAGGTCTGCGTGGTCTTGTCGATGATGGCGTCGAAGCAGTCCTCGACGGTGCCCCGGCCGTAGCGCGTGAAGAGCTCGGCGAGCCGGCGTGCCCCCATGAGGCAGGCCGAGCACTCCGCGTCCAGGTCGGCGGCAAGCGAATCCGGCATGCGCGAGTTGCGGGTCATGATGCGCAACGCCGCGTCGTTGCGTACGCCCTGCGCCCACAGCTTGATGGGCGGCACCATCAGACCCTCCTCGAAGACGCTGCGCGCGTGCGAGGGCATCGACCCGGGCACCGCTCCGCCGATGTCGTCGTGGTGCCCGAACGCCTGCACGAACGCCACCACGTCGTCCCGGTCGAACACCGGAACCGTCACGCACAGGTCAGGCAGGTGGCCGATGCCGCCTTCGGAGAGGTAGACGTCGTTGTGGAAGAACACGTCGCCCGGCCGCATGGTGTCGAGCGGGAAGTCGCGGACGACGGGGTGTACGAGCGCGGAGTACGAGCGACCGGTGAGCTTGCGCAACCGGCGGTCGTGGATGCCGGCGCGATAGTCGTGCGCATCGCGGATCATCGGCGAGCGCGACGTCCGGCCGATCGCCGTCTCCACTTCCTGCTCGACCGAGGCGAGCGTGCCCTCGACGATCTCCAACAGGACCGGGTCGACGGACTTCACGCGTCGACCTCCGGCGCCAGGCGCTCCTCGCCGATCCTCGTCACCACGACATTGCCGTATCCGTCGACCCGCGCGGCGAAGCCGGGGTGGACGGGGACGGTGGAACCGAACTCCTCGACGACGGCCGGACCGGGCAGCGTGGCCCCGGCGTGCAGGTCCGGTCGCCAGTAGATCGGCGTATCGACCCAGTCGTCGAAGAAGACACGGCGCCGCCCGGTGCATGCCGCCGAGGGGTCCGGACCACCCGGTTCCGCCTTGCGCAACTCCGGGCGGCGGATAGGGCCGATACCGGAGACGCGCAGGTTCACCCACTCGACCTGCTGACGCGGATCGTCCCGGAAGGAGTATCCGTAGAGCTGCTCGTGCGCGGTGTGGAAGTCGTCGGCCACCTCCGCGGCGAACGCAGCGTCCACCGGGCCGTCGGGGGCTGGCACGCGCACCTCGAACGCCTGCCCGAAGTAGCGCAGGTCGGCGGTGCTCGCGAAGCGGTGTTGGGCAGCAGCGAATCCCTCCCGGTCCAACGCCGCGGCGGCTTGCTCCCGCAGCTCGTCGTACACGCCTTGCACCTTTGCGACGTCGAAGTCCTGGTGTTTGGCGACGGCTGTCTGCACGTAGTCGTTCTTCACGTCCACAGTGAGCAGGCCGAAGGCGGAGACGTTGCCGGGATGCTGCGGTACGACGACGGCGCGCAGACCCAAGATGTCGACGAGCCGGCACAGCAGCAGCGAGCCACTCCCGCCGAAGGTGGCCATGACGAACTCGCGTACGTCGAGGCCGCGCTTCACGGTGACCTGGCGTATGGCGTTGGCCTGGTTCCACGCAGAGACCTCAAGGATGCCGATCGCGCACTGCTCGAGCCCGAGCCCGAGATCGGCGGCCAGCTTCTCCAACCCGCCGCGGGCGGCAGCGACGTCGAGGGGTATCTCCCCGCCCAGCAGGTGCGGCGGGATCCGGCCGAGCAGCACGTGCGCGTCGGTGACGGTGGGCTCCGTCCCGCCCTTCGCGTAGCACAGCGGCCCGGGATCCGCGCCCGCCGAGCGAGGCCCGACCTTCAGCGCGCCCTCGGGTGATGTCCAGGCGACCGAACCGCCACCGGCGCCGACCGTCACGATGTCGATCATCGGAATCTTCGAGGGATAGCGGCCGACGCTGCCTTCCGTGGTGAGGGTCGGCTCACCGTGCAGCACGACGGAGACGTCCGTCGAGGTACCGCCGCCGTCCAACGTCAGCACTGCGTCGTACCCGGCCCGCTGGGCAACCAGCGCCGCGCCGAGCGCACCAGCGGCCGGTCCGGACAGCACCGTGGTGATCGGTTGATGCACGACCTCGTCCGCGGACAGCACGCCACCGTTGGACTTCATGATGTAGAAGGGCACCCGCCGCGTCGCGTCGGTGGCCTGCGTCGTGAACGCGTCCAGCCGCTCCTTGATGCCGCCTAGGTACCGAGCGACCCGCGGCTTGACGGCCGCATCGACAAGTGTAGTGACCGAGCGTTCGTACTCGCGGTACTCGCGAAGCACGTCGCTGCTGAGAGACACGACGGCCTCCGGGTGCTCGCGGCTGAGCACCTCGCGCATGCACAGCTCGTGGTCCGGGTTGGCGTAGGAGTGCAGGAAGCAGACGCCGATCGTGTCGATGTTCCTGTCGCGAAACCAGCGCGCGACGTCGACGGCCCGTTGCTCGTCGAACGGCCGGATCTCGTTGCCCTGGAAGTCCAGCCGCCCGCCCACCGTCTTGACCAGGTCGGCGGGGACGATGCGTGGCGGCTTCACCCAGAAGTAGGAGTTGCCGTAGCCGTCGGGAACCGACTGTCTGGCAATCTCCAGGATGAACTCGTACCCCTCGGTCGTGACGAGGCCGAGTACACCAACCCGTCCCTCCAGCAGCTGGTTGGTGGCCACCGTGGTGCCGTGGCAGACGGCGGTGAGCACCTCGCCTCCGCTCTCCAGCTGCCGCAGCACGGTGCGCAGCGCGTCCATGAAGCCCGCTGCCGGGTCGTGCGGAGTCGACGGAACCTTGGTGACCGCGAGTTCTCCGGTGTCCTCGTCGAGGGCGACGACGTCGGTGAACGTGCCCCCGGTATCGATGCCGACGCGAACCCGCTGTGTCCGGTGCTGCGTCACACCGGTCATTCAAGCCCACTCGTCATGGCTCGTCCCGGCCGCCCGGGCGGGAAGATGACGGTATGGCCGAGGTGCGCACCGCCCACACGTCCGACCTCGACAGCGCAACGCTGCGCGCGGCCCGAGCGCTGCTGGACGACGTCTTCGCCGGGGAGCTGACTGACCAGGACTGGGAGCACGGCTTGGGCGGCATCCACGCCCTGGCGTGGGAAGGGCGCGACCTCATCGGTCATGCGTCGCTGGTCCAGCGGCGGCTACTGCACGGGGGCCGCGCCCTGCGCACCGGCTATGTGGAAGCGGTGGGCGTGCGCGCCGACCGGCGCCGGCGAGGGCACGGGGCGGCCATAATGGCTGCATTGGAGCGGGTTGTCCGCAGTGCGTACGACGTCGGCGCGCTGGCCGCCAGCGACGAGGGCGCAGCCTTCTACGCGGCCGGCAGCTGGACGCGGTGGCGAGGCCCTTTGTCGGCACTCACCCCGACCGGCATCAAGCGCACCGCGGAGGAGGACGGTTGCGTCTTCGTGCTTCCGGTGACGGTCCCGCTCGAGCTGGACGCCGAGCTCACCTGCGACTGGCGTGACGGCGACGTCTGGTAGCCGCTCGCCGTCACCGACTGACGGGTGGAGGCGGGTTACTGGACATCGTCAGTCGACGATCTCGTCGTCGGGTTGCTTGTGCGGGAAGGCGGTCTGCGCCGGTCGGAGCAGGTCGTCGGCATAGCGGCGGATGAGATCGAGGTTGCGGTCGGCGAGATGGTCGAACACCTGCGGGACGCTCGACCCGGGCGTCAGCGAGGCCATCGCCGTGGCGGGATCGAGCTGGGCGGAGATCCAGCACTCGTGCGTCGACGCGCGAGCGACGACCTCCGCGACCGGAGTGACGATCATCGAGTTGCCGAAGTAGAGGATGCCTGCTGGGTCGACGCCGGTGGCGTTGGCACCGACGACGTACACGTGGTTGTCGTACGCCCGAGCCCGGTTCGTAAGCTCCCAGATGTCGGCGGAGCGCAGCAGCGCGGACGGCCGGCACATCACCTCCGCACCCTGCACGGCGGTGATGCGGGACAGCTCTGGGTAGTCGCCGTCGAAGCAGATGATCAGCCCGATCCGGCCCAGCTCGGTGTCGACGACGCAGGTCTCGTCGCCTGGAGTCACCCAGCCGCCGCGAGCACGCATCTCCGTACAGAACGGGTGCGTCTTGCGGTAGACCCCGGCTACCTCGCCGTCCGGTCCGATGAGTACGGCGCTGTTGTAGACCGTGCCGCGCTCGGGTCCGCGTGCGTACGTGCCGAGCACGACGTGGACACCCAGCCGGCGGGCGGTGTCCTGCACCGGCTGGGTGACCGGGCCGGGCACCTCGCTGACCAGGTCCCACAGCTCCTCGGCCGTGAGTCCAGGGGTGAAGCCGGTCGTCGCGCTCTCCGGCAGCACGACGAGCTGCGCACCGGTGTCGGAGACGCAACGCTCGACGTAGTCGACGCATTTGTCGAGGTTGGCCTTGACCGACGCTTCCGTAAGCGGGCCAGGAACGGGTGCGAGCTGGAGGGCGGCGGCGGTGAAGGAGCGCACGGGCTCTCCTCAGGGGATGAGGACGTTGACGCTGCAGCGTAGGTCAGGAACGGTGGCGAGACGCCTGTCGCTGGTGACGAGGGGCGCGTCGAGAAGCTCGGCAAGCGCAAGGTAGCTGGCGTCATAGACGCTCGCGTTGTGCCGAAGCGCCCACACCCGCGGCAGCAGGACGCGATGCGGGTAGTAGAGCAACGGAAGGTCCGCCAGGTCGTCCAGGGCGGCTGATGCGCGGCCCGCAGACAGGCCAGCGCCGAGCACTAGCCCGCGCAGCGCGGAGGCTACTTCGAGGTCGAGCAGATGCGGAACGTGCTGATCCACGTCGGCGGTGAGCACCTCCCTGGCCAGGGCCCCGGCACCGCCGTCGTCGACCAACGCAGCCACCACGACACTGGCGTCCGGGACGATCACCGTGGCCTGCGGCTGCGTGCCCGCTCGACAAGAACATCATCGCGGGCCTCCCGCTCCGCGCGGATGACATCGACGGCGTCCGCCAAGCTCACCTGGCCGCCGCGGGCGGCCGCCCTGCTGAGCACTTCCTCCATGGAGGGGCGGGCGGCAACTCGCTGAAGCTCTCGCAAAGCGAACGCCGAGAGGCTCATCCCTTCCTTCGCCGCGCGCGCCTTGAGCGCGGTGTGTACGTCGTCGGGGACGTTTCGCACCTGCAGCATCTTCGGCATGTTCGGCACTCTACATGTGCAACACATGCGCAAGCGTGTACGTCACATGCGCCCTCTCGCCACCCTTCCGTCTCCCACTCGAGTGAAGGGACCCTTCACTCGAACCTATTGGATGAAGGGACCCTTCACTCGAACGGGCGGGTAGGGCGGAAGGGTCAGGGACGGGTACGGCGGGCGAGCAGGCCGCCGACGACCACGCCGGCGAGGGCGACCACGGCGCCGAAGACGGTCCCGCGCAGGAAGTCGCCTCCTCCCCCGGGCGCTCCCGGCGGTGGTGTCGGCGCCCGCCAGACACCCGGCTGCTCCGGCGCCCGCTGCGCAGGGACACCGGCCGCCGCAACCCCGTCGGCGTCACCAGACCCAGCCGGTGCCGATTCAGCCGGCGCCGATTCACCCGGTGCCGGCTGGGCGGGTGCCACCCCGGTGAGTACGTCGTCGACAGCCTTGAAGAACTCCCCGGCGGTCTTCTTCGCGACGCCGGAAAGCACCCGCTGCCCCACGCCGCCGACCGGCCCGCCGACGACCGCGTCGGCGTCGTACTCCAGCCGGGTCCGCGCTTCCTCGCCGTCGCCGGGGTCATCGGACAGCCGCACCTGCACCTCGGCCTGGACGGTGCCCGGGCTGCCGGCGCCGGCCGCGTGCAAGGTGAAGGCACCGGGCGGCTGCTGGTCGGCGAGGCGGACTGTGCCGAGGTAGCTGCCCTTGATGGACGCGACGCCGGCGTAGACCGTCATCCGGTAGGCGTCTGGCCCGGTCTCCTCGAGCTGCTGGCATCCCGGGATGGTGCGCACGAGCACGGCCGGGTCGTTGAGCGCCTCCCACACCTTCTCCCGTGGGGCGTGCAGGGTGGCGCTGCCGCTGACCTTCATGCCTCGACCCTCCTCTGGTGGACCGGCGGGATCTCGCCGGCCGCGAAACGCGCGCGCAGGTGGAACAGCTCGCTCGGCGAGAGCGGCATGCGGGTGATCCGGAAACCTTCGGCGTCCTCGACAGCGGACGCGATGACCGCCATCCCCGGGATGACGCCCGCCTCGCCGGCACCCTTGACGCCCAGCGGGTTCAGCGGCGACGGCGTCTCCAGGTGGTCGGTCTCCACGGTGGGCACCTCGGTGGCGTACGGCATGAGGAAGTCCATGAACGACGCGTTGAGCAGTTGGCCGTGCTCGTCGTAGACCATCCGCTCGTACAACGCACCGCCTACCCCCTGCGCGACCCCGCCGTGGATCTGGCCCTCCACGATCGTCGGGTTGACGAGGCGACCACAGTCGTGCACGACGCAGTAGCGCAGCACTTTGATCTCCGCGGTCTCTGGATCGGTCTCCACCACGGCCGCGTGCATGCCGTTGGCGAACGTCGCCCGCAGCGGCGAGTAGTAGTCGGTGCCCTCCAGTCCGGGTTCTTCGTCGTCCGGCACCGGCGGCTTGGACACGTCGCCGACGACGAACTGGGTGGCCTGTTTGGCCGCCTCGTCGAAGGCGTAGCGCAGCGGGTTGGACAGCACCGCCACCGTGCGCAGCGGAATGCTTGCCCCCGGATCACCCTTCACGCCGATCTGGCCGTCCACGATCTCCAGGTCGCCCGGGTCCGCCTCCAGCGCGTCCCCGGCAAGGCGCAGCGCCTTGTCGCGTACCGCCCGCGCCGCCAGCGCGACCGCGTTGCCGCTCATCACCGCCGTACGCGAGGCGAACGTGCCGACGGCGTACCCGAAACGACGGGTGTCGCCTGTGGTCACATGGACGTCGTCGAACGCGACACCCAGCTCGTCGGCAACGATCTGGGCGAGCATCGTGCGATGTCCCTGCCCTTGGCTGGTGAGACCGGTGGAGACGAGCACCCGGCCGCTGGTCTCCACCACCACGTGGCCCCCTTCGTAGGGGCCGACGCCGGTTCCCTCGACGTAGCAGGCGATTCCGATGCCGACCCGGCGACCCTCGGACGCCGCCTGTGCGCGGTAGTCGGCGAAGTCGTCCCACCCGACGAGCTTTTTCAGCAGTCGCAGCGACTCCGGGAAGTCACCGGAGTCGTAGACCAGTGGACGCCCGTCCTGGAACATCAGCCCGTGGTCGTAGGGCATCTCGTCGGGCTGGATGAAGTTGAGGGCGCGTACGTCGGCGCGGTCCTTGCCGAGAACCTCGGCGATGGCGTCCACGGTGCGTTCCATGGCGTAGCAGCCCTGCGGTCGCCCCGCCCCGCGGTACGGCGTCACGATGACCGTGTTGGTGTAGAGGCTCCAGAACTCGACGCGGTACGCGCCGGGCTTGTAAGGCCCCAGCAGCTGCGTCGCCGTGATGATCGGCACGATGATGCCGTACGGCGTATAGGCGCCGTTGTCGTGCCAGAACTTCACGTCGAGGCCGAGAATGCGCCCGTCGTCGTCGAAGCCCACGCGTACGGAGTGCAGCTGACCGCGCTCGTGGGCGGAGGAGATGAAGTGCTCGCGCCGGTCCTCAGCCCACTTGACCTCGTGGCCGAGTCGGCGCGCGGCCCAGGGGACGAGTACCTCCTCCGGCCACGGGTGCACGATCTTCACCCCGAACCCGCCGCCGACGTCCGGAGTGACCACCTCCACCTTGTGCAGCGGCAGGTCGAGTTTCGCCGCCACCGCCGCGCGGACGCTGGTCGATGTCTGCGTCGAGGAGTACATCCGCAGGCTCTCGTCGTCGGGATCCCAGCGCGCGAAGACCCCGCGCCCCTCCAACGGCATGGAGGCGCTGCGCTCGACCTCGAGTTCCAGCTCCAGGTGGTGCGGCGCGGCGTCGATGGCCGCAGGGGCGTCGCCGACCTCCTGCAACAGGTGCGCCGAGACGTTGCCCGGTACGTCGTCGTACACCAGCCGGTCGGCAGTGCGCGAGCTCGCCACCCCGACAACCGGCGGCAGCACGTCGTACTCGACGCGAATGCGGTCGCAGGCGTCTTCCGCGACGTAGCGGTCTCGGGCGACCACCATCACCACCGGCTCGCCCACGTGCCGGACGACATCACGGGCCAGCGGGTAGCCGGTGCGGGGATGGACCAGTGCGGGGTGCGGGATGAGCAGCGGCAGCGGCTCCCCGATGCGGCCGGGTAGGTCCTCGTGGGTGTAGACCGCGACCAGCCCGTCGACATCGAGCGCATCGTCGGCGTCGATGCTCAGGATGCGGGCGTGCGCATGCGGACTGCGTACGAAGGCGGCCGCGAGCGCGTCGTGGCCGTGGTCGTCGAGGTAGCGGCCCTGCCCGGTGAGCAGCCGCGGGTCCTCGCTGCGCGCCACCGGCGCGCCGACCATCCGCGTCGTCACGTGTTCACCTTCGTCAGCTCCGCGGCGCGCAGCACGGCGCGCACGATGTTCTGGTAGCCGGTGCAGCGGCACAGGTTGCCGCTGATCGCCTCCACCGCTTCCTCCAGCGTGGGATCGGGGTTGTCCTGCAGGAACGCAGCCACCGTGGTGAGGAACCCGGGAGTGCAGAAGCCGCATTGCAGACCGTGACACTCCTGGAAGGCCTGCTGTACCGGGTGCATGGTGCCGTCGGGCTCGGCGAGGCCCTCGACTGTGGTGATCTCGTGGCCTTGCGCGGAGACCGCGAACATGAGACACGAGCGCACCGGCGCACCGTCGAGCAGCACCGTGCAGCAGCCGCAGACACCGTGCTCGCAGCCGACGTGGGTGCCGGTGAGCCGCAACTCGTGCCGCAGGCAGTCCGACAGCAGCCGGCGAGCCGGCACCCGCG
>JBBSMJ010000014.1:0-11465 GCA_038233235.1 Actinomycetes bacterium
GCGATCGCCAGCTCTATACCGCGCTCGAAGTAGTCCTGGTCGGCGCACTCGCGGAGTCGCTGAAGCAGCGTCGCCTTGTCGCGGGCGGATACGTAGTTGATGCCCACGGCCTCGCCGAGTCCATCGACCACGGTCTTGGACAGCTGTTCGATGTTGCCCTGCGCATCGACGGTGTACTTGACCTCCTCCGCGCCGACAGCCGCCGTGTTGACGCAGACGAAGCTGGTCTCCGCCGTGAGCAGGTCGCGCACCTTCCCCAGGATCCGCGGGTCGAAGACCACGTCGCCGTTGAGCCACAGCAGCCCACCCTCGCCGGACAGCTGGAGCACCCTGGCCAGGCTGCGCGCGGTGTTGGTCTCCGAGTAGTTCTCGTTGTAGGCATAGAGGACCTCGGGAAACGCCTCCATGATGAGGTCCATCTTGAAGCCCACGACAATGGTGATCCGACAGTCCGCGCCCAGCACCGTGGTGATGTGGTCCAGTTGTTGAGCCATGATGCTCTTGCCCGTGGCCAGCTGGGTCAGCGGCTTGGGGAACGGGCGACCGAGGCGAGTACCCATGCCCGCGGCGAGGATGGCGACCTGTGGTGTCATCGGCCCGGAGGGTAGCAGGAAGCCTGGTGTCGGGAGCCTGCTGAGGACATGGCCCCGGTAGCCTGTCGGCCGTGTCACCAGCCGACGGCCCGACGACGCCCCGCGTCAGCGTCGTACTGCCGGTCTACAACACCGAGCCATATCTCGCCGAGTGCATGGACTCACTGCTCGGGCAGGACCTCGCTCCCGGTGAGCTGGAGATCGTGGCCGTCGACGACGGCTCCACCGACGGCAGCGGCGAGTTGTTGGACAAGTACGCCGCCGATCACGAACACGTGGTGGTCTTCCACCAGGAGAACTCCGGCTGGCCGGGTCAGCCTCGCAACCGGGCAACCAAGGCGAGCAGCGGTCGCTACGTCTTCTACATGGACTCCGACGACTACCTCGGTGCCGAGGCGCTGCGCCGCATGTGCGACTACGCCGACGAGCACGAGAGCGACATCGTGCTGCCGAAGATGGTTCCCTCCGACGACCGGCCGGGGCGGTGGCTCCTGTGGAACGAAACCCAGGTCGATGCCGACCTGCGGCTGGCGTTCAAGACGCTCAGCCCGCAGAAGCTGCTGCGGCGATCACTGATAGCGGAACACGACCTGCGCTTCCCCGAAGGCATGGTGCGATTGGAGGACGGCATCGTCCTCGCCCGCGCCTACTTCTTCGCGCGGCGGGTTTCCCTGCTCGCCGGCTACGACTTCTACTTCAAGCGCCTGCAGGACGAGGCACAGAACATCAGCAAACGCGCCATCAATCCGGAGGGGTACGTCGGATCTGTACGCGAGATCATGGACAGTGTCCGGGAGCTGTGCCCCGACAAGGCGCTGGCCGACGACATCATCCTCGACCTGTACCGGCGCAAGGCGTTACGCCGGCTACGCCCAGATCGCATCCTCGGCTACCGGCCGCCCCGCCAGCAGGCGTGGGTGACGGAGGCGGCCCGACTCGCCGCGGACCACGTGCCACGGGAGCTGCAGCAGCGGCTCAAACCCATTCCGCGGCTGCAGTCGGAGTTCGCTCGCCGTGACGATGTGCCCGCCGTGCTGACACTTGCCCAAGCTGACGCGGCCGGCGTGCCGCCTGCCGCACGCGTCGTCGACGGGCAGCTCGTGTTGGACGCTCCCGAAGCGGAGGGACGCGAACGCGGGATCACCGAATTCGTCGAGCTCGTCGTAGCTCGCGTCGGGTTGCGGCAGCGGGTCCCCCACCTCGAGCTGCTCGTGAGCGCCGGTGTCGGCGGGCTCGACTGCGCGCCACTACAGCTGCAGGTCGAGCTCCTCCCGCTTGGCGGAGGGCGACCGGTCGTCCTCCCGCTGACGACGACGGCGACCGGGTCGGGGACGGCGCGTGACTACACCGCCCGGCTGCCCTTGGACCAGCTTGGTCGAGCGAGAGTGGCCAAGTACCAGGTCTGGGTGGTGGCGCCGCTGTCTCCACCGCTTCGGGTCTGGCCGACGGTGCCCAAGGGCACTGCAGCGCTCGGGCGGCGTCTCGCGGACATGGTGCGCGCCGGCTGGCGGGTGGAGCTGGGCGAGGTCAACGCTCAGGGCGCGGCGCGGCAGACACTGGTGGTCCGCGGCCGCAGTCGCGCCGCAGCCCTGCCGCGCATCGCCCGTCGACCGGCCCGACGGCTGGCGGCTGTGCTCCGCCGAGTGAGGTCCACCGGGTGATGGCCGCAGAGCGAGCATCCGCGCCCGACACCCCTGCGGAGCGGATGCCGAGTCCCATCTTCATCGTCGGATCGATGGGTTCGGGGAGCACGCTGCTTCGGCTCATCCTGGACAGCCACGACCACATCGCTATCGGGCAGGAGACCAGCTTCATGCGGCTCGTGCTCGCGCACCGGTGGGTACCCTTCTGGCGGTTCGGTGACAAGTGGCACGGGCGGCTCGGGCTGACCCAAGAGGACCTCGATACCGAGCTACGCAGCTTCTATGGCGGTCTCTTCGAGCGCTACGCGCGACAGCAGGGCAAGCGGCGCTGGGGTGAGAAGACGCCGCACCATGTCTGGCACGCCGCAGACATGGCGCAGCTGTTCCCGGACAGCGTATTCCTGGGGATCGTCCGGCACCCCGGCGGCACGACCGGTTCCCTCATGGGTCGTTTTCGCTTCGATGCGTCCCGCGCCGTCGCGCACTGGCTGCGCGCCAACCGCGAGTTGGTCAACCAGGGGACTCGCTTAGGTGAGCGCTTCGTGCTGTGTCGGTACGAAGACCTGGTGCTCGAGCCGGACAAGACGCTCCGAGAGTTGTTCGACTGGCTCGACGAGCCGTGGCAGCCGCAGGTCCTTGCGCACCACGAGGTGCAGCGGGACAAGGGCGCGCCCCAGGTGGTCGACGGTCGAACCCGGTCCGACGACCCGCTGGACACCGCGCGGGTAGCAAAGTGGATGACGGAGCTCGACACGGACGACCGTGAGCTGCTGCGCCGTGAGGCCGGGGGCTGGGCGGCGTTCTTCGGCTACGACGTCGACGGTGCGCTGCCCGCCGGCTCGCTGGCTCCACCAGCGAGTCCCCGAGACCGACTGCTGACCGGCACCGAACTGGCCGCGCGACGAGAAGCCGGGGAATGGGAGGTGGACTTCACCCCGCCCGCTCGCCCGGAGAGCGAGCGGCTGTACAAACCGCAGCGCAAGGCCCGGCCCGCAACCCCGCCACGAGCTGGGCACGGCCGCCGCGCGACCCGTCCCCAACCGGACAACCTGACGCAGCCGGACAACCTGACAAAGGCGGAGGGCCGGACGAAGGCGAAGGCCCGGACGCAGCATCCTACGAGCGCCGTACGCCGTCGGCTGCGGCGAGCGCGCAACGCGGTGGCACCACACATCCCGCCGGCTGTGCGGCGAGTGGTGCGCCGGGTCCGTCCGCGCACGCGCCGCTAGTCCTCGTCTGCCGCGCCGCCCGGTGAGTTCTCCGCAGCGGACTGCGATCGCTTCTTCGACCCGCGACGCCGCCGAGAGTTGACCCACCGCCGGTACGCCGCGATGACTTCGTCCGGGGGGCCGTCCATCCGCAGCTTCCCGCGGTGCAACCACAGGCAGCGGCTGCAGGTCTCCTGGATCGAGCCCAATCCGTGGCTGACCAGGAACACCGTGCCCGCCTGCTCACGTATCTCGCCGATCCGCTCCTTGCTGCGCTGGCGAAAACGGGCGTCGCCCGTGGCCAGCGCCTCGTCGATCAGCAGCACGCGCGGTGTAGCCGCGGTGGCGATAGAGAAACGCAGCCGCGCTCCCATGCCGGAGGACAGCGCCCGCATCGGCAGATCGATGTGCTTGCCCAGTCCGGCCGTCGCGACGATGTCGTCGCGACGCCTCTTGATGTCGCTGGGTGACAGTCCGAGAGCGAGTCCGCCGAGGGTGATGTTGCGCTCGCCGGACAGATCGCGGATCAGCACTGCATTGATGCCGAGCAGCGCAGGTTCGCCCTCCGCATAGACCTCGCCGGAGGTCGGCGTGACCACGCCCGCGATCGCCCGCAACAGCGTCGACTTGCCTGATCCGTTGTGTCCGATGACGCCGATGGTCTCGCCCTCGTGGGCGACGAAGCTGACTCCGCGAAGGGCGCGCACCTTGCTCATGGTGCGGGCTCGTGGCCGACGGGTGGCGCGCTGCCACCACGAAGAGCGGACCGACCCCTCACGGGCCGTGCGCTTCTTCTCTCCGGCGCCCGAAACCAGGATCCGGTAGGTGACGCGCAGGTCGTCGACGACCACGGTGACCGGCGTCGCCGGCTGGTCAGCCGCCGGCTTGGCGGGCTCCATCACCAGAGGCCGGTCAGTCACGGCCGTAGTGCTCCTCGTACCGCCAGAACACGAGGACTCCGATGACGAGGAGTGCCAGCGCCCAGACCGACACCTGCATCCACATGCTCAGCGGCGCGGCGCGGCCGTTGAGCACAGCCTCGCGAGAGATGTTGAGGAATGCGTAGACAGGGTTGGCCCGCAGTAGCGCGAGCGCGGTCGGGTTGTCGATGAACTTGTCGGCCTCGTAGAAGACCGCGGACGTGTAGAACAGGTAGCGGCCGAAGAACGGGATGAGATTGAGCGCGTCGTGCGACTGGGCGCCGATTCGCGCGACGATCAGGGCCAACCCAACATTGAACACGCTCTGGATGAGCACCGCAGGGATGACCAGTAGCCAGGCCAGACTGATCGACTCTTTTGGCGGGGCGACAATCACCACGACGAACATGACCCCCAGCGCCGGCACCAGGGAGATGACCTGCTCCAGCACCTTGGAGACCGGCAGGATGATGCGCGGGAAGCGCAGGCTGCGGATGAGTCCTTGGCTGCCGACCATCGACTTGGAGCCGGACGACAGTGATCGGCTGGTGAAGTGGAACAGGAAAACCCCGATAGTGAGGTAGCCGATGAAGTTGGGGATGCCCTGCCGGGTCTGCAGGACCACACCGAACATGAAGTAGTAGACGACGGCAAGGATGAGCGGGGTGAGTACGAACCACAGTGCGCCCAGTCGGTCCTTGCCGCTGCGGGAGAAAGCCCGAAACCACGCCAACGACCATGCGAAGTGTCGTCGCCGCCACGCCTGGCGCAGGTAGAGCGAAAGCGACGGCCGGCGACCCACCGGCTTGAGCCCGTAGGCGGCCGCGAGTTTCGCTGCATCGACAGGCTGCCGCGCCTCCCGGGGCATGGTGTCAGTCACCCGTGTCCCGTCCTGTTCTCTCGTGGCGGGCTGATGTTCCCCGTTGGTGCCTTGCCAGGATACGTGGGGCGGTGGCCGATGCCGACGCACCAACGGCGCTTGCCGACGAGCGTGCCCCCGTACTCTCGTGAGCAGGGCACTCGACGGGGGTCTTGGTGTGATGGCCATGAGTCGGCAAGCGATTGCCGACCGCGCGGTCCGTGGCGCTCGCCGGCATGTTCTCTTTCTCGGCTTGCTTGCCGTCGGGGCGCTCTTGCGGGTGGCGACGCAGCTGGCGTACGTGCCGGCGCTCTTCTTCTTCGACTCGTTCAACTTTCTGCGGCTGACGGACACACTGGACCCGACGGAGAACAAGGCGCTCGGCTACGTCGTGGTGCTTCGGCTGCTCTTGGTCGCGCACAACCTGGCCATCATCCCGCTGCTCCACCACGTTCTCGGGCTGGTCATGGGCGTCGCCCTCTACCTGCTCTGCCTGCGTCTCGGCGTACGACGCTCGCTGGCTGCACTGTCGGCGGCGCCGGTGCTGCTGGATGGGTACCAACTGGTGATCGAGCAGTACATCCTGTCGGACGTCGTCTTCCAGGCGCTGCTCGTTGCGGTGCTGGTGGTGCTGCTGTGGCGAACTCCGGGGCTGGCGAGTGCGGCTCTCGCCGGCCTGTTGCTCGGGGCTGCGGCGACGGTCAGGTTCGTCGGCGTACCGCTGCTCGCGCCGGTAGTCCTCTACCTGGTGCTTGCCGTGGCGGGACGGTGGCGCGTCCGGCTCCTCACCGCCGCACTGGCCGCTGTCACGTTCGCGGTTCCCCTCGGCGGATACGCCCTGTGGTTTCACCACCAGACCGGCGAGTGGGGATTGCAAGGCAACACCGGCCGCAACCTGTACGCCCGTGCCGCCACCATCGCCGACTGCCCCACCCTGGAGGGTCTGCCGGCCTTCCAGCGGGTGCTGTGCCCTACGGCTCCGCGAGGCCAGCGGCCGGGGGTGAACGATTATCTGTGGGGCGACGCTTCGCAGGTCGGTCGGCTGAAGCCACCCTCGGGTACGACGAAGGGGGAAGCGGCGGGCGCTTTCGCCCTGCAGGTGTTCCGCCAGCAACCGCTGGATCTGGTTGGCGAGATCGCCCGGGACTTCGCCTTCGGGTTCAGCTGGCCGCGCGAGCGCGGTTTGCTGAATCCGCCGCTGGAGCGCTGGGAGTTCCAACCTGCGTACGACTTCCGCGAGGAGGCTGGACCGCGGCGGGACCCAGTCCGCACGGTTGACCAGTACGGCGGGGCCGGCCCGTACGCTCGCGAGGCGCTGACCCGGCCGCTGCGGGCCTACCAGCAGGGCGGGGGTTACACGCCCGGGCCGGTGCTGCTGGGTGCTCTCGTGGTGGCCGTGCTGGGTGCACTCGGCGTGGGCCGGGCCCGTCGTTCACACCTTCGTCCGGCGTGCCTGCTCTCCGTCGGCCTGGGGGCGGGCGCACTGCTGTCCGCAGCCACGCTGCTGTTCTCCTGGCGCTACCAGCTGCCTGGCCTAGTGCTGCTCCCGTTCGCCGGGGCGCTGGGCGTCACCGCGCTCACTTGCCGACCGGAGGAAGTCGATGGGCCATTGAGCGGGGGGTGAGGATCGCCCCCTCGTGTCCTGCCCTTCGGGCCGGTCGAGCAGTCGCCGGCCCAGCCCA
This sequence comes from Actinomycetes bacterium, assembly GCA_038233235.1. Classification (GTDB taxonomy): domain Bacteria; phylum Actinomycetota; class Actinomycetes; order JBBSMJ01; family JBBSMJ01; genus JBBSMJ01. The sequence continues at coordinate 6,906 of JBBSMJ010000014.1, forward strand.
CAGCGGTCCGCCTCCTCGGCCACGGTTCCAGTGGCTGGTTCCAGGCGCACCGTGGCCCCCCGGCGGCGAGCGATGGCTTCGGCGGCCACCAGGACACCCAGCAGGGCCGGCGGGCACTCGGTGACAGCTGCGGCGTCCACGACAAGAACTTGCCCGGTCCGCAGGTGGCCGGCGGCGGCGACCAGATCGGCGCGCAGGTCCTGGACCGCTGGTGGATCGCACCTGGCGGGCAGGTGCAGGCAGCGAGGTGTGTCCGCCGCGATCTGTTCGGGATGAACCGTCATGGGCGCGCTCCTCGACGAGGGTCAGCCGAGGGCGCATCGGCATCTTTCGGCGTCGGCTTGAGGGCCGGCGCCCCGGCTCAGGCCTCGATGGGCAGCTGCACCGGAACGGGTTCGGCGGTCACCAGCAGCTCCGGCCCGGTGCGCTCTCGCACGTGGTCGACGGAGACGCCGGGGGCCAGCTCGCGCAGCACGAGGCCGTCCGGCGTGACGTCCACGACGGCGAGGTCGGTGATGACGCGGTCGACCACCGCCCGTCCGGTCAGCGGCAGGGAGCACTCGTCGACCAGCTTGTGGGAGCCGTCCCGGGCAACGTGCTCCATCATCACCACGACCCGCTTGGCGCCGTGGACCAGGTCCATGGCCCCGCCCATCCCCTTGATCATCTTTCCGGGGATCATCCAGTTGGCCAGATCACCGCGCGCGGAGACCTGCATGGCACCGAGGATCGCCGCGTCGATGTGCCCGCCGCGAATCATGCCGAAGGACGTCGCGGAGTCGAAGAACGCCGCACCCGGCTGAACCGTGACGGTCTCCTTGCCGGCGTTGATGAGGTCGGGATCCTCTTCCCCCTCGTACGGGTAGGGGCCGACACCGAGGATGCCGTTCTCGCTCTGCATGACGACGTGGATGCCGTCCGCAAGGTAGTTGGGCACCAGCGTCGGCAGTCCGATACCCAGGTTGACGTACTGGCCGTCACGGAGCTCCTGGGCCGCGCGGGCGGCCAGCTGTGCTCGGGTCAACGCCATCAGGACGCCACCTCCCCTTCGCTGCCCGCGGCCGCTCCGCCGATTGGTCCGCCGACTGGTCCGCCGATTGGGCCAGTCTCTTCGCCGCGGCGCGGACGAGTTGTCCGCCGCTCGATGCGCTTCTCGGCGGCTTCGGCCACCACCACCCGCTGGACGAAGACACCCGGTAGGTGCACCGCGTCGGGATCGAGGGCGCCCGGCTCGACGAGCTCCTCCACTTCGGCGATGGTGACCCGCCCCGCCATGGCACACAACGGGTTGAAGTTTCGCGCGCTCTCGTGGAACACCAAGTTGCCGTGCCGATCTCCGCGGGCGGCGCGCACCAGTCCGAAGTCGCACACGATGGCCTCCTCCAGCACGTAGCTGCGCCCCTCGAACTCACGAACCTCCCGCGGCGGCGAGGCGACGGCGACCGACCCGTCCGGGGCGTAGCGCCACGGCAGCCCGCCCTCGGCCACTTGGGTGCCCACCCCGGTCGCAGTGAAGAAGGCGGGTACGCCGACACCGCCGGCACGCAGCCGCTCGGCAAGGGTGCCCTGCGGAGTCAGCTCCACTTCCAGCTCGCCGGAAAGGAACTGCCGGGCGAACTCCTTGTTCTCCCCGACGTAGGAGCTGGTCATGCGGGCGATACGGCGATCCATGAGCAGCACCCCCAGCCCCCAGTCGTCGACGCCGCAGTTGTTCGACACAACCTGGAGCCCGCTGGTGCCGGCATCGTGCAGCGCCGTAATGAGAGCGACGGGTACGCCGCACAGCCCGAACCCGCCGACGGCGAGGCTTGCCCCGTCGGAGATGTCAGCCACGGCGTCCGCCGCAGACGGGACAACCTTGTCCATCGGGTCTGACCCTCCCCGTCCGCGACGCCGCCCGGAAGCGGTGCGGCGGCCCCGACTCTAGCGAGCGGCGGTTGCTCAGCTACATCGCTGCTCGGTGGCTGCGCGCGTCTCGACCGTCGCCTCCGGGTCGGCCGCCGGGGTGGTGGACGGCCCCACGGTTGGTTCACCGGAGGATGTGGCGGCAGCAGTCGGGGAGGGGGTCCCCGCGGGGGTGGAGCCGCCATCGGCCAGCACCCCGCGGAAGTCCTGGCCGATCACGAGTTCCAGCACGTTGCCGACGTTGTTCTTCGAGCGCACCGCTGCTCCGGGCAGCGTGGCGGACAGGGTGCGGGCGGCGCCGTCGTACTGGGGGGCGTGCCGGATTACCGACTTCACGTGCGCGAAGGACTCCGCATCGGTGACTTCCACGACGTCGAAGCCAGCGGTGCGTAGCTGGGCAGCGGCCTCGCTGGCCACGCCGACGCGGCCTGTTCCGTTGAGTACCCGCAGCTGCACGTCCTGCGGCGCTACCGGCGAGGCGCTCGGCTCGGTGCTCGCTTGGGCGCCCGCCTGGGCGGTCGCCTTCTCTTCCTCGCCGGGAAGCGGGGAATCGGTGCGGATGGACTCCCACAACAGCTTCGCTGCGGGGTTCTTCCATGCGACCGTGGCGCCGTCGGGGCGGTACTCGACGGGAACGGTGACGAAGCGCACGTCACCGGTGCTGATCCCCTGCACGCTCTGTGCCAACTCACGCAGGGCCGAGAGGCTGGCCAGGTCAGGGCCGGTGGTGATCGACTTGGTGGCCGCGTCGAGGAAGCGGTAGAGGCTTGCCGGGTTGAGCAGCAGCTGAGAGCTCCTGGCCTTGCGCACCATGGCGGACAGGAAGTCCTGCTGGCGTTCGATGCGGGACAGGTCGCTGCCGTCACCGAGGGAGTAGCGCGCACGGACGTAGGCGAGTGCCTGCTCGCCCTCGACGACGCTGGTCCCGGCCGGCAGGTCGAGGCCGCTCCTGGAGTCGGTGACCGGTTCCTCGAGGCAGACCTTCACCCCGCCGAGCGCGTCGACCATGCGCTTGAAACCGCCGAAGTCCACGACGACGTAGTCGTCGATGTAAATGTCGGTGAGCGCTTCGACGGTGCGGATGGTGCACGCGACGCCGGCTAGCGAGTAGGCCGAGTTGAATCGGTCGCGGTGGGGCTTGGTTGTCGACCCGTCCTCGCGGGTGCAGCGCGGGATGCGTACGTAGGAGTCACGCGGGATGCTGACGAGCACAGCCTCGTCCCGGCCCTCGGACAGGTGCAGCAGGATCGTGGTGTCGGAGCGGGCACCTTCGATGTTGGCGCCGTAGCGCCGCAGCCCCTTGCCCTCGCGCGAGTCGGACCCGACGAGCAGGAAGTTGGTGGCACCGGTGGGAAGTTGTTGTGGCCGCTCGCCGAGCTGGTCGCTGACGTCACGGCTGGCGATGTTTCCCTCGAGCTTGCGGTAGGCGACGGCGGCTGCGCCGCCGGTGACCAGCAGCAGGATGGAGAGACCTAGCGCTACCCAGCGTCCGATCCGCCACCCGAGGCGGCGCGGCGTGGGCGCCACCGTGGCGGGCTTGGCGCCGTCCGGCTTGGCGCCGTCCTTCGCCGAGTGCTCATGCTCCGCCACGCTGCGCCTTCCGGTCGTCCTCGGCGTCCGGCGTCGGCCACTGGACCGTCGGCGCTGATGGCCCCTCAGTTTAGGGTCAGCGCCCGAACCGCGATGCCTGCCGGCAAGATTGCTCCTGCTGCGGCGGTAACGAACTCCTGCTGCAGACGGTCAACGAGGCGGTCGGGGTCGAGGTTCCGGCACAGGACCACCGAGCCGTCCACGGCAAGCGGTGCCAGCAGGCCGGCGAGGATCCCGTCGAGTGTGTCGTAGGACGCTGCGCTCAGCACCCGGGCACCGTCACTCAGCTGCCAGCGGTCGACCGCAGCAACGGCTTCTTCGACCAGCTCCACCGCGGACCAGCGCTCACCACGGAGCTCGAGAGCCGGCGCTGCGGAGGCCGCCGCTGCGGACGGTGTGAAGCGGTCGCCGTAGGCGAGCACTTCACCGCCGTAGTCGACGACCCCTGGCGGAAGCGGTCCCAGCCCACCGCCCAGCGGCTGCAGCGAAACGGCGACGGTCTCCTGCGCACCCGCGGCCAGCGCTTCGTCGAGGCGCGCGGCGTCGGCGACCACGATGTCGCACTCCTGGACGTCGCCGAGCCGCGCCGAGCAGCCAGCCGCCCAGCAGGCGAGCAGCCAGGTCGCCGTACGCCAGTGCGCGGGCAGCAGCAGTCCTACTCGGTCACCTGGGCCGGCGGACACACCATCGACGAGGAAGTTCGCGGTCTTGGCGACCCAGTTGTCGACCGTCGCGACGGAGAGCTCCACCCGCTCACCCGAGGAGTCGTCGTAGGTGGTGAGCAGCGGCCGGGCCGCGTTGGCGGAGTAGGCAGCGGCGAGTAACCCGATCGGAGTAGTCGGTTCGGTCACCCGCGCCCCTTTCGCCGCTCCGTCACATGCGCCCGGGCAGGGCCGAGCAGAGCACAGCCTCGCCCATGCCACGAACAGCCTCCCAGTCGGCACTCAATGAGGTCGACGGGAGCGCCGATGAGACAGGGGTGCGCCCGGCGCCGCTGGATCCATGGCGACCGGTTCCCGATGCCGACCCGGAGAGAACCGACGTGCCTTCGACCAATCCCCCGCC
>JBBSMJ010000015.1:0-11369 GCA_038233235.1 Actinomycetes bacterium
AGCCATGCGGGCCGACGCAGCCGCGGACGCGACACAGATCCGCGACAAGGCGCAACGAGAAGCCCGACGCCACACCGCCGAGGTGGAGGAGCAGAATGCTCAGCGGCAGGCCGAGGCGGAGCGTGAACTGGCGGCGCTGCTCGAGGAGCGCGACGCTGTCGTCGGACGTCTCGCCGAGGTCCGCGGCTCACTGGAGCACCTCCTCGACCGCTAGCCCCGCGCCACGGGCGCCGGGTTTACCGGGTGTTCGCCTCCTCTCCTCTCCTCTCCTCTCCTCTCCTCTCCTCCACCGTCCCTCCTCTCCTCCACCGTCCCTCCTCTCCTGCGGATCGTGGAAATAAATCCGCCGTACGGACCGAAAAGTTTCCACGTTGTGCCCTGCTGATCCGCCGTACGGCGAAAGACGACGCGCCGGTGGGTGTCCCTCCAGGCGGCGGCTAAGGCAGGCTGGCCGGCATGCCCCTGCCACGTCCCCCGGTCGAGCCGGTCGAGCCGGCCGAGCCGACCGAGCAGGCCAAGCCGAAGAGCGTGGCGGTACGACGACCTGGCCTAGCACCGGCTGCACAGGGCACACCCGCTGCGGGCACTGTGGACGCAGCAGTGCCGATCGCCGTCCGGGCGGCGGCTGCCTGGGCGTGGCGGTTGCTGCTGCTTGCGTTTACCGCCGTCCTCGTCGGCTGGGTGCTGCTCCAGCTGCGCATCGTCACCTTCGCGGTGGTGGCCGCTCTGCTCCTCGCCGCCTTGCTGCAGCCCGCCGTCGCGACGCTGCGGCGGCTCGGGGTGCCACGGGTGCTGGCCGCCCTGGTGGTCTTCCTCTCCGGGATCGCTGGGCTCGCCGTTCTCGGGTGGCTCGTCGTATCGAGCCTGGCCAACGGCATCAGCGATATCGGTGCCAGCGTCAGCGGTGCCATCGAGCAGTTGCGCGGCTGGCTGAGTGAAGGACCGTTGGCCCTGAGCCAGGACCAGGTCAACGGCTACATCGATCAGATCCAGTCTGCGGTGAGGGACAACCTCGCGGCGGGGGCGCTGTCGACGGCGTACCTGGCCCTGGACGTCGTCAGCTCCATGGTCATCGCGCTCTTCACGCTGTTCTTCTTCCTCCACGACGGGCGGCGCGTCTGGCGCTGGGTGGTGCGGGTGTTTCCTGGGCGCGTCCATCAGCGCGTCGACGAGGCCGGCATGCAGGCCTGGGACACCTTGACGAACTACGTCAGGGGGGTCGTCATCGTGGCGTTCCTCGACGGGAGCCTCACCGGGTTGGCTCTCCTGGTCATCGGGGTGCCGCTCGTCTTGCCGCTCGCCGTCCTCGTCTTCCTCGGCGCCTTTGTGCCGCTCATCGGAGCGTTCGTCGCGGGCGGTGTCGCGGTAGCGGTTGCGCTGGTGACCAAAGGGGTCACCGCCGCCGTATTGACGCTTATCGCGGTAGTCGCCGTACAGCAGCTGGACGGCAACGTCTTCCAGCCCTTCCTGCTGGGGCGGCTGGTCAAGGTGCACCCGGTCGGCATCGTGCTCGCGGTGACGGTGGGCACCTTGGTAGCCGGGGTGGGGGGAGCGGTCGTCGCCGTTCCGCTGGTGGCCGTCGCCAACACCGTCATCATCCACCTCGCCGGCCGCGGCGCGCAGTCCTCCGACGAGCAAGAGGCGCCCGAGACCAGCCCGGCCTAGCCGGTGCGTTCCTCGGCCCAGCAGCGCACGATGTCGCGCATCGACAGCAGGCCGGCAATGTCCTGGCCGTCGAGGACGACGAGGTGGCGGAACCCTCCGTGCAGCATCGCCTCTGCCGCCTGCTCCAGCGTCCAGTCCGGCCGGGCGAAGACGACATCCATCGTGAGATGAGCCGCCGCGGTTTCCCTGGTGGGGTCCTGGCTGCCGCCGACAGCATCGAGGACGTCCCGTTCGGTCAGGATGCCGATGCCATCGGTGTCCGGGTCGACGACCACTGCCGCGCCGGCGCCGCGCCGTGACATCAGTCGCGCCGCCTCCCGCAGTGTGTGGTCGGGCCCGATGCTCAGCACCTTCGTCGTCATCCCGTCACGCACCCGCATGACACCCACCTCCCGCGCCACATCGTTGCCGCTCCCGCTTGCCTCCACAAGCACGCCGCGGAACTACGGCGCAGCAGCACGCTCTGCCACCATGGCGCGATGACGGGGACCGACACGCTGGCGTCCGCCCAGACGGTCTCCCGCGGTCCAAGGGCCGATCTGCGAGTCGCCGCGACAGTGCTGGTCTGGGTCCCCGCCGTCCTGCTCGTGGACGCACGGGCGGGTCTCGGTATCCAGTGGCTGCTCGGCGGCGGCACCTGGCTGCTCCTGCTCGCTTTGCTGCGCCAGGAGGCACCGACGGTTCGGGCGCAGGTCGCGGTCGTCGTGGTCTTCGCGACGACGGTGGAGTACACCTTTGCCGGCCTGCTGGAGGTCTACGTCTACCGACTGGACAACGTCCCCGCCTACGTCCCGCCCGGGCACGGGCTGGTCTACCTCTGCGCGCTTGCCCTCGGGCGGTCGGACGCGTTCCGGGCGTGGGCGCGACCACTCGTCGTGGCCACGGTGGCGCTGGGCGGGGCCTACGCGGCGTACGGCGTCGTGCTGGCCGATCGCGTCGACGTGCTCGGCGCGTTCTGGTTCGGCTGCCTGCTGTTCTTCCTGCGGTACGGGCGCTCTCCGCTGCTTTACGTCGGCGCCTTTGTCGTCGTCACCTATCTGGAACTGCTCGGTACTGCCCTCGGCGTCTGGACGTGGCAACCGCGTGATCCCACCGGTCTCGTCGCCATCGGCAATCCGCCGTCGGGGGCGGCGGGCGGCTACGGCTGGTTCGACCTGGCCGCGGTGCTGGCCGCGCCGGCGATTTTGCGCTGCTACGGACAGCTGCGCGGGCGACTCGACGTGGGAGTGCGTGGTCGCAAGCCGGCCAAGACCGCGTCGTGCAGCCGTCCGTTGGTCGATACTGCGCTCCCTCCTGTCGGACCCGGATCGCCCTCCAGATCGGTGAAGGTGCCGCCGGCCTCCTCCACGATGACGCACAGCGCGGCGAGGTCCCACAGCGACACCTCGGGCTCCGCGGCGGCGTCGATTGCCCCCTCGGCGACCAGCACATGGGACCAGAAGTCGCCGTACGCCCTGGTCCGCCAGCAGGAGCGGGTCAGGTCGAGGAAGCCGTCCAGGCGCTCTTGTTTCTCCCAGCCGTCGAGACTCGAGTAGGACAGTGACGCGTCGGCAAGCGTCTCGACCTTCGACACGCGGCAGCGCGTCGCCGCGGCCAGCGAGCGGCCGGTCCATGTGCCGGAACCGCGGCCGGCCCACCACCGGCGACCCAGCGCAGGCGCGGAGGCAAGACCGAGAACGACCTTGTCCCGATCCATCAGGGCGATGAGCGTCGCCCATACCGGTACGCCGCGGACGTAGTTCTTGGTGCCGTCGATCGGATCGACCACCCAGCAGCGCGCCGCCTCACCACTGCGGCCGTACTCCTCGCCGAGCACGGAGTCGCGCGGCCGGGCGCGGGCGAGACTTGCTCGCAGTGCATCTTCGGCCGCCCGGTCCGCGTCGCTCACCGGGGAGAGGTCGGGCTTGGACTCCACGTGCAGGTCGAGCGCCCGGAAGCGCCCCATGGTCACCGAGTCGGCGGTGTCGGCGAGGACGTGCGCGAGCCTGAGGTCGTCGTCGTAGCCCGGCATGGGATGACCGTACCGACGCGCGGGTGTGGTCCGTAGGGTCGGAGGATGACGACACGGGAGCCGGTCGAGTTGCTGGGCTTGCTCGCCGACGACATCCGGTTGCGCGCCTTCGCTGCCGTCGTGCTGGCAGCTGGCAGCACCGGAGAGGTCGCCGAGCGGGCTGGTCTCTCGCCGCACGACGCCGTCCGCGCGCTCAGTCGACTGGAAACCGGTGGACTCGTCAGCCACGACCGGGGGGCCTGGTCGGTACAGGTGGGGGTGTTGCGCGAGGCGCTGACGACCGCGCAGCCGGCGGAGGTGCCGGAGGACCACGGCGCTACGGACCCGGCGGAAGCCGCAGTGCTGCGGGCGTTCCTGCGGGGCGGCCGACTGGCGTCGATCCCTGCGCAGCGAGCCAAGCGGCTAGTCGTCCTGGATCACGTCGCCCGGGTGTTCGAACCGGGCGAGCGCTACGCCGAGCGTGAGGTCAACGCGCTACTGCGGGCGTTCCACCCAGATCATGCGGCACTGCGGCGCCACCTGGTCGACGAAGGTTTCCTGTCCCGCGAGCACGGGTCGTACTGGCGCTCCGGAGGTACCGTCGAAGTCTGAGCTGGCGGAGTCACCCACGACTGGGCCAACCACGACTGGGCCAACCACGACTGGGCCACCCACGACTGGGCCCCCACCCACGACTGGGGCCCCACCCACGACTGGGCCCACCCACGACTGGGCCACCCGCGGCGGAGCTACCCGAGAGGAGCCACCGATGCCGTTCGACACCATCCTCGGACTCCCGGTGCACGTGCTCGTCAACCACTTCGCCGTCGTCCTCGTCCCGCTCGCTGCACTGGCGACCGCGGTGATCGCCGTCGTGGGGAGGTGGCGGGCCAGGTACGGCCCCGTGGTGCTCGGCCTCGCCATCGTGTGTGTGCCGCTGGTCTTCGTCACTATCGAGAGCGGCGAGCAGCTGCAGGCACGTATCGGGTCCAGCCCCGACATCGCCCGGCATCAGGCGTTGGGCGAGACGATGCTGTGGTTCAGCCTGGCGTTGGCCGTGGTGACCGGAGTACTCGTGCTGCGCGACCGGATGACGCGCTCCCAGCGGGCGGGCGACATCGTGCTGCGAGTGACCGCGGTCGTCGCCGTGCTCGTCGCCGTCGCGACCTTCGTCCAGGTCATGTGGACCGGCCAGGTGGGCTCCGAGGCGGTGTGGAAGGACATCGTCGACGCCACCAATCCCTGATCAGAGGTCCTCGGCGGGATCCCGAAAGACCAGCAGGCGACGCAGCGACGCCAGCCGGTGCGGATCGGCGCGGCCGGCGGCGACCCAAGCGTCCAGCGCGCACTCGGCGCCGAGGTGCGAGCACGCGGGGGGACAGGACGCGGCTCCCTCCGCCAGATCGGGGAACGCCGCCACCACCTGCGCTGGCTCGACGTGGGCGAGACCGAAGCTGCGCAGGCCCGGGGTGTCGACGACCCAACCGCCGAACGGCAGCCGCAGCGCCACCGCCGAGGACGAGGTGTGCCGGCCGCGGCCGGTCACCGCATTGACGGCGCCGGTGGAGCGGGCGGCGGCCGGTACCAGCGCGTTGACCAGCGTGGACTTACCGACTCCGGAGTGGCCCACCAACACGCTGACCCTGTCGCGGAGCTGTTCGACGAGCGCATCCGTCGGTTGCCCGCGTCGAGTGACGACGTAGGGCACGTCGAGGGGCGCGTAGGCCGCGACCAGGGCATCCGGCGGCGCGAGGTCGGACTTGGTGAGGCAGAGCAGCGGCCGCAGGCCGGCGTCGTACGCCGCCACCAGGCAGCGGTCGATCAGCCGCGGGCGGGGCTCCGGATCGGCGAGCGCGGTAACGACCACCAGCTGCTCGGCGTTGGCGACGATCACCCGCTCCACCGGGTCGGTGTCGTCGGCCGTACGCCGCAGCACCGAGGTGCGCGGTGACACCCGGACGATCCGCGCCAGCGTGTCTGGCGTGCCGGAGGTGTCTCCCACCAGCGCCACCCGGTCGCCGACGACCACGCCCTTGCGTCCGAGCTCGCGCGCCTTCATGGCCATGACCGGCTTCTCGTCGACCAGGCAGGTGTAGCGGCCCCGGTCGACAGTCAGCACGGTGCCCGCAGCGGCCTCCGCGTGCTTGGGTCGCAGCCGCGAGCGGGGCCGGGTTCCGCGGCCGGGGCGGACCCGTACGTCGTCCTCGTCGAGGTCCTGCCGCCGGGTAGGTGTCACCGCAGCATCGCGCTCCACCGGTCGACGAAGTCGGGCAGTGTCTTCGCGGTGGTTTCCACGTCGCGCACCAGCACACCGGGAACGACCAGCCCGAGTACGGCGGCGGCCATCGCCAATCGGTGGTCGTCGTAGGTGTCGAACACCCCGGCGTGCAGCGGCGCCGGGCGGATCTCCAAGCCGTCAGCGGTGTCGGTGACGTCGCCGCCGAGCGCGGTGAGCTCCTTCGCCAGCGCGGCGAGCCGGTCGCTCTCGTGAAGTCGTAGGTGGGCGACACCGGTCAGCGAGGACGGCGTGTCGGCGAGTGCGGCGACGGCGGCGAGCACCGGAACAAGCTCCCCGACCTCGTGCAGGTCGGCGTGCATGCCGCGCACCGGAGTGGTCCCCCGCACCGTAAGACCTGCGTCATCCAGCTCCACGGTGGCGCCCAGGTCGCCGAGCAATCGCTGGAGCGTGTCGCTGGGTTGCTCCGTCGTGCGCGGCCAGTCTGCAACGGCGACCCGCCCGCCGGTGACCAGCGCCGCGGCAAGGAACGGTGCCGCGTTGGACAGGTCCGGCTCGATCGACCATTGCCGGGCGCCGATCCGTCCCTGAGCCACCCGCCACTCGTCCGGCGGCGAGTCGTCGACGTGCACGGAGGCGTCCCGGAGCATCGACACCGTCATCCGCAGGTGCGGCTGCGAGGGCACCGGGGGCCCGTTGTGACGCACCACCACGCCATGGTCGAAGCGGGGCGCGGCCAGCAGCAGCGCGCTGATCAGCTGGCTGGAGGTGCTGGCGTCCAGGGTCACCCCGCCGCCGCCCAACCGGCCCGCGCCGTGCACGATGAGCGGCAACCCCCCGCGTCCGCCGTCGTCGATGTTGGCGCCGACAGCGCGCAGTGCCCCGATGAGCGGTGCCAACGGTCGCTGCCGTGCCCGTACGTCGCCGTCGAAGCGCACCGTCCCGTTCGCGAGCGCGGCGACGGGCAGCAGGAAGCGCATCACCGTTCCGGCATTGCCGACGTCCACGGTGGCCGGGCCACGCAGCTGCCCGGGCACGACCCGCCAGTCCGGGCCGGCGTCCGCCACGTCGACACCGAGCGCCCGCAACCCGGCGGCCATGAGCAACGTGTCCCGGCTGCGCAGCGGGCGGCGTACGACCGACTCGCCGTCGGCCAGCGCGGCCAGGACCAGCGCGCGGTTGGTCATCGACTTCGATCCGGGCAGCCGTACCGTCGCGTCGACCGGGCCGGACGCGAGCGGCGCTGGCCACAGGTCGCCGCGAGGTGCACACACGTGTGCGAGCGTAGTTACCGCGCTGTTCGTTCGGGGCCGGTGCGCCGCAAGCGTGGACGGGTGAGGTGCGTGACAACTCCTTCGCTTCCTTCGCTGCGCTACCCGGTGGCCACTCCGGTCGGAGATGCCGTTGTCGACGTGGACCTGCCCGCCGGTCGACGACCGAGCGCACTCTTCGTGGCAGGCCACGGTGCCGGTGGTGGGGTGGACGCCCGCGACCTGCTCGCCGTACGCACCGGTCTGCTCGCCGGTGGGGTGGCGGTCGCGAGGGTCACCCAGCCCTACCGGGTCGCCGGCCGACGGTTCCCCGCCCCGGCACCACAGTTGGACGCAGCGTGGATCGCCGTCATCGGTTGGCTGCGGGGGCGGCCGGAATTTGCACATGTGCCGATGATTGCCGCCGGCCGCAGCAGCGGAGCACGCGTCGCCTGCCGCACGGCGGCCGCTGTCGGCGCGGCCGGCGTCGTGGCCCTCGCCTTCCCGCTGCACCCGCCCGGACGCCCGAAACGGTCCCGCGCGCAGGAACTGGTGGAGGTGCGCCTGCCGGTCCTGGTGGTGCAAGGTGAGAGGGACCCTTCGGCGCTCCGGCGGAGTTCCCTCCGTCGGCCGACGTACGGGAGATCCCCGGGGTCGACCACGGATTCGCGGTCGCCCGGCAGGCGCCGATCACCCAGGCCGAGGCACTCCAGCTGGTCGCCAGCACCGTGTGCCAGTGGCTTCGAGCACTGCTCGGCTCACCGGGTGGGAATCGTCGCCCCGATGTCACTGTTGGCCATGCTCAGACGATCCGGGCTCATTCCGCCGACCAGGAGGTCACGCACCACCATGCTGCTGGCCCCCGCTGAACGCTCCCCCTTGGACCGCCCCGACTGGCTGGACGGCGCCGCCGCTCCGCGGCCGATATCCTCCGCACCAGGGGTGAGCCCGCCGACGGGCGCCGCCGAGGCGGAGGGGGTGAGTCCGGTCGAGGAGACCGCGGAGCAGCGAACGGCTCGGTTCGAGCGCGATGCGCTGCCGTTCCTCGACCAGCTGTACTCCGCGGCGCTGCGGATGACCCGCAAGCCCGCCGACGCCGAGGACCTGGTCCAAGAGACCTACGTCAAGGCCTACGCGTCCTTCCACCAGTTCAAGGAAGGCACGAACCTCAAGGCCTGGCTCTACCGCATCCTCACCAACTCCTTCATCAACTCCTACCGCAAGCGTCAGCGCGAGCCGCAGCAGAACCCGGCGGAGGAGATCGAGGACTGGCAGCTCGCGCGCGCCGAGTCCCACACCTCCAGTGGGCTGCGCTCGGCCGAGGTGGAGGCGCTGGACCGACTGCCCGACAGCGACGTCAAGGAAGCGCTGCAATCGCTGCCGGAGGACTTCCGCATCGCGGTCTACCTCGCCGATGTCGAGGGATTCGCCTACAAGGAGATCGCCCAGATCATGGGTACGCCGATCGGCACCGTCATGTCCCGGCTGCACCGCGGGCGCCGCCAACTGCGGATCTCGCTGGAGGACTACGCGCGTGACCGGGGCCTGGTGCCCGCCGGGTCGGGCGGCGGCGGCGACCGGCTGCCGGAGGGGACGGCCGGGTCATGAGCTGCGGCAACCCTCACGACGTCGATTGCGGCGAGGTGCTCGAACGCGTTTGGCTCTACCTCGACGGGGAGATCGACGCGCCCGACCTGCAGGAGATCCGTCAGCACCTCGACGAGTGCGGCCCGTGCCTGCGGGCTTACGGTCTCGAGCAGGCCCTCAAGGCCCTGGTGGCCCGCTCCTGCGGCTGCGAGCAGGCACCGATCGACCTGCGGACGCGGGTGGTGACCCAGCTGCGGCAGGTCAGCGTCGACCAGGCCAGCGGCGATCGGGTGAGCATCGAGGTCACCCAGGTCGAGTACCGCGCCGACTGAGCGTGCGCGCCCTCGTCACCGGTGCGGCCGGGTTCATCGGCTCTCACGTCGTCGACAGGTTGCTCGCCGACGGTTGGGAGGTCGTGGGGGTCGACGACCTCTCCACCGGGCGACTCGCCAACCTCGACGCCGCGGACGCCGCAGACGGCTTCTCGTTCACCGAGTGCGACATCACCGCCGCGGAGCTGGTCGATGTGGTCGCCGACGCCCGTCCCGACGTGGTGGCCCACCTCGCCGCCCAGATCAGCGTGCGCGCCAGCGTCGCCGACCCGCTGCACGACGCTCGGATCAACGTGCTGGGCACGGTCAACGTCCTGGAAGCGGCCAGGCGCGCTGAAGTCCGCAAGGTCCTCTTCGCATCCTCCGGAGGGTCGATCTACGGTGAGCCGGCGAAGCTGCCGGTCGACGAGCGAGCGCCGACCGATCCGCATTCGCCGTACGCCGCCGCCAAGGTGACCGGGGAGACCTACCTCAGCGCCTACCGTCATCTGCACGGCCTCGACTACACGGCGCTCGCGCTCGCCAACGTCTACGGCCCGCGCCAGGACCCGCACGGCGAGGCAGGCGTCGTCGCCATCTTCACCTCGGCGCTGCTGCGTGGCGAGCCGACGCAGGTCTTCGGTGACGGGCAGCAGACCCGCGACTACGTCTACGTCGGAGATGTAGCGGAGGCGTTCTCCCGGGCGACCGGCGAGCGTGGCAGCGGGCAGCGTTTCAACATCGGGACGGGTGTGCAGACCTCCGACCTGCAGCTGCACTCTGCGGTGGCTGCGGCGGCGGAGGCTCCGGACGCGCCGGCTCACGCGCCGGCCCGGCTCGGTGACCTCCGCGCCGTCGCGATCGACCCGACGGCGGCCGCTGCCGGCCTCGACTGGCGGCCGACCACAAACCTGGCGACCGGGGTGGCGGCCGTGGTCGCCTGGGCTCGCGAGGAGTCCGGGCGCTGAGACGGTCGGTCAGGCGTTGGGGCGTTTGCCGTGGTTGGCCTTCTTCTTCGCCCGCGCGCGCCGCTTGCGTGACTTCTTCGCCATGCCGCCTCCTTCCGTCGGTAGTGCCGACATGATTCCACGGCCGCACTAGGGTGCCGCTGCCCGTACGACGGTAGACCGGAGGACCAGAGTCGTGTTCGAGTCCCTGCTCGTTGCCAACCGCGGCGAGATCGCCCGGCGGGTGATCCGCACCGCGCGACGTATGGGCCTAAAGGCGGTGGCCGTCTACTCCGAGGCCGACGCCTCACTGCCCCACGTGCGCGAGGCTGACGAGTCGGTGCTCATCGGTCCGGCCGCGCCTGCCCGCAGCTACCTGGACATGGATGCGGTGATCGAGGCGGCTCGACGTACGAATGCCGAGGCGGTGCACCCCGGATACGGGTTCCTCGCCGAGAACGCCGAGTTCGCCCGCCGGGTCATCGATGCCGGCTTGGTGTGGGTGGGGCCCGACCCGGAGGCCATCGCGCGGCTCGGGGACAAGGTCAACGCCCGCAACCTCATGGCCGACGCCGGTGTGCCCGTGGCCGCGGGCACCCGCGAGCCCCTCCACGATGTGGACTCGGCCGTCGCCGCGGTGGCGGGTATCGGCTACCCCGTCATGGTGAAGGCGGCAGCCGGCGGCGGCGGCATCGGCATGTCAGCGGCGTACGACGAAGGACAGCTGCGCGCGGCGTTCGAGACCGCTCGCACCCGCGCGGAGCGGTTCTTCGGCGATCCCTCGATCCTGTTGGAGCGCTACCTGCCGGGGGCCCGCCACGTCGAGGTGCAGATCCTCGGGCTCACCGACGGGCGGGTCGTCGCCCTCGGCGAGCGCGACTGCTCGGTGCAGCGGCGGCACCAGAAGGTGGCCGAGGAGACGCCGTCCCCGGGGGTAGAGGAACCGCTGCGGGCACGGCTGCTCGCCGCGGCGGTGCGTGCCGGTGAGGCGGTCGGGTATCGCAACGCCGGCACCGTCGAGTGCCTCGTCGACCCGGCGGCGCAGGAGTTCGTCTTCCTGGAGATGAACACCCGGCTGCAGGTCGAGCACCCGATCACCGAGCTGGTGACGGGCATCGACCTGGTCGAGCAGCAACTGCTCATCGCCGCGGGGGAGCCGGTCACTTTCGACGCCGCCGCCGGGGTGCGCACGCGGGGGCACGCGCTCGAGCTGCGCGTGTACGCCGAGGATCCCCGCCGCTTCCTGCCCGGTCCGGGGGAGATCACCACCTGGGAGGAGCCGGCCGGCGACGGCGTTCGGGTCGACTCCGGCTACGCCGCCGGCGACACCGTGACGCCCTTCTACGACCCACTGCTGGCGAAGCTGTGCGTGTGGGGAGCGGA
>JBBSMJ010000016.1:0-11125 GCA_038233235.1 Actinomycetes bacterium
GCTGCGACTGGGCGGCTCGGGGCGGGTACTTGCCCCGGCCGACCTGGCCGCACAGGTCCGCGCCGACGCGCGGGCGGCGCTGGCGGCGTACGACGACCAGTGACGCATCGTCGAGGCGTTTCGTCAAGGTTGCGCCGCTGCCTGCCGATGCCTGTCGCATCACGCCCTGTCCGGGGCGGCCAGGAGGTGTCCGATGACGACGATCAAGGCCGCGTGCCCGATGTGCGGCGACGTCGAACTGACGCCGACGCAGATGCGACTGGTCGTGTGCAGCTATCCGGACTGGTCCTACTACGCTTTCGACTGCCCGCACTGCCGGGACGAGGTACGTCGCCACGCGGATGACGAGGTGGTGACGCTGCTGGTCACCGGCGGGGTGCTCGTCTCCCCCTGGCACATTCCTGAAGAGGTCGTGGAGCCGCGCGGGGGAGCCGCGCTGACCTACGACGACCTGCTCGACCTCGTCCTGGGTCTGGCGACCACCCAGCACCTGGCCGCGGAGGCCGGCGCGGTGGCAGGCGCTCTCCAGCATCGTTACGGAGGGTGACCGTTCGGTCGGCCTTCCCCGCCGCCCCCCTTGCGGCCAGTTCGCGGCGTACGATGGCCTGACCCGCACTCGAGAGGGACACTGATGCCCACCGTCGGTCCGACAGAGCTGCTGCTCCTACTCCTCCTCCTCGTCCTGCTGTTCGGCGCGAAGAAGCTGCCGGACACTGCCCGGGGCATCGGCCGGTCCCTGCGCATCTTCAAGGCGGAGACCAAGGGCCTGCGCTCCGACGACGACGAGGACTCCACCGACCCCGAGAGGGACCGTGCGCAGGCTCACAGCACGCGTCGCGACGAGGCCCCAGCCGTCCGGGAGATCCCGCCCGCCCCGGTGGAGCGCACTCCAGTGCAGATCCACCCGGCGAGCGAGCCGGAGCGCACCGACCGCTAGTTCCCCACCGTGGTCGATCTCTCCTCCGCACGGCGCATCCGGCTCCGCCGTGGGCGCTCCGCGCCGCCCGGTGACGACGCCGGTCGGATGGCGCTCACCGAGCACCTGCGGGAGCTGCGTGACCGGCTGCTGAAAAGTGTGGCGGCGCTCGTCGCGGGGGCGATCGTCGGTTGGATCTTCTACGACTGGATTTTCGGCCAGCTCATCGGCCCGCTCGTGCGCGTGATCCCCTCGCTGGTGGAGGGGGAGGGACGCACCGTCGCGTTGACCTTGGACAGCGTGACCGCCCCCTTGTTTCTTCAGTTGAAGGTGGCGCTGACCGCCGGTGTCGTCCTCGCCAGCCCGGTGTGGCTCTACCAGCTGTGGGCGTTCATCATCCCCGGCCTGCTCGCCAACGAGCGGCGCTGGTCGCTGACGTTCTTCGTGACAGCGGTGCCGCTGTTCCTCGGCGGGGTTGCGCTGGCCTTTTTCATCCTGCCGAAGGGCCTGCAGCTGCTGCTGCAGTTCACGCCGGAGACAGTGAACAACTTTATCAAGGTCGACACCTACTTCAGCCTGGTGCTGCGTCTGCTGCTGCTCTTCGGGATCGCCTTCGAGCTGCCCATCTTCATCGTGCTGCTCAACGCGATCGGACTGGTGTCCGCGGCGACGCTGCGGAGGTGGCGGTCCGGCCTGGTCTTCGCCATCTTCGTCTTCGCCGCCGTCGCTACTCCCACCGGCGACCCGGTGACCATGCTCGCCCTCGCGCTGCCGATGTGGCTGCTGTTCGAACTGGCGGTGTTGATCTGCCGCGGCACCGATCGCCGCCGTCGTCGACAGTCCACCGAACCCGACTACGACGATCTCGACGACGACGAAATCTCGGAGCTCGACGACATCGAGTCCGGCGACGACCAGCCGGAGCCGTCCGCCTCCCGATGACGCCGCCCACTCGGGTGACGCTCTTGGTGAACCCCGCTGCCGGGCGCGGCCGGGCGGCGTCCGCGGCGGCCGCGGTCACCGGCCGGCTGCGGTCCCACGGAGTGCGCGTCGAGGTGGCGCCGCCCGGGTGGCCAGCTGCCGGCGACCCGCTCGGGGCCGGCGCCGCGGTGGTGGCGGTCGGGGGTGACGGCACCGTGCACCGCGCCCTGCAGGCTGTCGCGGGCACGCCGGTTGCTCTCGGGGTGGTCCCCACGGGCAGCGGCAACGACCTGGCCCGCTTCCTCGGACTGCCCAGAGCTGATCCGGTGGCGGCCGCCGACGTGGTGGCGGCGGGCCACGTGCGCGCGCTCGACGCCGTACGGGCCAGCGGGCAGTGGTACGTCAGCGTGCTCGCCGCCGGTTTCGACGCGGCGGTCAACGCCCGGGTCGATCGGATGCGGCTGAGTCGGCTGCTCGGCGCTCTCCGCTACGACGCCGCGGTGCTGGCGGAGCTGCCAGGGCTGCGGGCGCGCCGCTACCGGCTGGAGCTCGACGGCCGGGTCGTCCATCGGGTGGCGACGCTGGTTGCGGTGGCCAATCTTCCGGCGTACGGCGGGGGATTGCGCATCGCCCCCGGAGCGGCCGCGGACGACGGTCTGCTCGACGTGGTGGTGGCCGGCCCGCTGTCGCGCGCCGCCGCGCTGCGGCTGCTCGTGGCGGTGCGCCGGGGAACCCACCTGTCCCACCCGGCGGTCGACGTCGTCCGGGCTCGCACGGTCACGGTCACGGCCCCCGGCGTGGTCGGTTATGCCGACGGCGAGCCGATCGGTCCGCTACCGCTGACCTGCGAGGTCGTGCCGGCTGCGGTACGAGTGCTCGTCCCAGCTGCGCCGTAGCCTGGGTGCATGTCCTCGCCAGCCGAGCGCTACGCCAGCTGGCGCGCCACTCGGGCCGAGGCCGGCGGGAGCGACCGGGAGCTGGCCAAGTTCGGCGAGTCGTACCCCTTCGGTCTGGACGGCTTCCAGCTCTCGGCCTGCCGAGCCCTCGAGGACGGCGACGGCGTGCTGGTCGCCGCCCCGACCGGGTCCGGTAAGACGGTGGTCGGGGAGTTCGCCGTACACCTCGCGCTCGCCCAAGGGCGCAAGTGCTTCTACACGACGCCGATCAAGGCGCTGTCCAACCAGAAGTACGCCGACCTGGTCCGCCGGCACGGGCCCGACGCGGTCGGGCTGCTTACCGGCGACAACAGCATCAACGGCGAAGCACCGGTCGTGGTGATGACGACCGAGGTGCTGCGCAACATGCTGTACGCCGGCTCGCCGACGCTGTCCGGGCTCGGCTACGTCGTGATGGACGAGGTGCACTACCTCTCCGACCGATTCCGCGGCGCGGTGTGGGAGGAGGTGATCATCCACCTGCCGGAGTCGGTCCGGCTGGTGTCGCTGTCGGCGACGGTGTCCAACGCGGAGGAGTTCGGCGACTGGCTGGTGACCGTGCGCGGGCACACCCGGGGGGTCGTCGAGGAGCACCGCCCCGTCCCGCTGTGGCAGCACGTGCTCGTCCGCCGGCGGATGTACGACCTCTTCCTGGACGCCGACCACGACGACAATGGGCGTCCCGGTGCCGAAACCGCCCGGGTCAACCCGGAGCTGGTGCGGTTGGCCCGCGAGGAGACGCGCACGTTCCGCGCGGGCGACCGGCGCCCCGGCCGCAGCGGCCACCGCCCCCGCCGCGTGCCGATCCTCTCCCGCGCCGACGTGGTCGAGAAGTTGGACACCGAGGGGCTGCTGCCGGCCATCACGTTCATCTTCAGCCGGGCCGGGTGCGGTGCGGCCGTGGCGCAGTGTTTGCGCGCCGGAATGCGGCTGAACTCCGCCGAGGAGCGTGCGGAGATCCGCGACTACGTGGAGCAGCGCTGTGCGCCGATCCCCGACGAGGACCTGCATGTTCTCGGCTACCACGAGTGGCTCGACGGGTTGGAGCGCGGCGTCGCCGCCCACCACGCCGGCCTGCTGCCGACGTTCAAGGAGGTGGTGGAGGAGTTGTTCGTGCGCGGCTTGGTCAAGGCCGTGTTCGCCACGGAGACGCTCGCTCTCGGCATCAACATGCCGGCGCGGTCGGTGGTCCTCGAGCGGTTGGTGAAGTGGAACGGGGAGACCCACGCCGACGTCACGCCGGGGGAGTACACCCAGCTCACCGGCCGCGCCGGACGGCGCGGCATCGACGTGGAGGGGCACGCGGTGGTGCTGTGGCAGCCCGGCGTCGACCCCGCGTCCGTCGGCGGGCTGGCGTCGACGCGCACCTATCCGCTGCGGTCCTCCTTCCGGCCGTCGTACAACATGGCGGTCAACCTCGTCGGCCAGGTAGGGCGCGAGCGCGCGCGGACGATGCTGGAGTCGTCCTTCGCCCAGTTCCAGGCCGACCGGGCGGTTGTCGGGCTCGCCCGGCAGGTCCGCCGCAACGAGGACGCGCTGGCCGGTTATGGCGAGGCGATGACCTGTCACCTCGGCGACTTCGCCGAGTACGCCGCGCTGCGCCGCTCCCTCACCGAGCGGGAGGCGGAGCTGGCCCGCTCCGGCGCTGCCGCACGGAAGGCCGCCGCCGCCGAGTCCCTGGAACGGCTGCGCCCCGGTGACGTGATCAAGGTGCCGGCGGGGCGCCGGGCGGGCTACGCCGTCGTCCTCGACCCCGGCGTGGTCGGCGGGGAAGGTCCGCGACCGACCGTGCTCACCGCCGAGCGGCAGGTGCGCCGGCTCACCGTGGTCGACTTCCCGCGACCGGTGGAGGCGCTGTCGCGGCTGCGCATTCCACGCACCTTCAACCCGCGCAACCCCCAGTCGCGGCGCGATCTCGCGTCGACGCTGCGCACCCGCCTCGGCGAGGCAGGCCTTGACGACGGCGGCGGCCATGGTGGAGCGGCGCATCGCCCGGGCGCGGCTGCCGGTGACGATGCGGAGATCGCCCGCCTCCGTCGGGCGTTGCGCCAGCATCCCTGCCACGGCTGCGACGAGCGGGAAGAGCACGCCCGCTGGGCCGAGCGGTGGTTCCGGCTGCGCCGCGACACCGATGCGCTGGAGCGGCGGGTCCACAGCCGGACGAACACCCTCGCGCGTACCTTCGATCGGGTCTGCGACCTGCTGGAGAGCCTCGGCTACTTGTCCGGGGAGGCGGTGACCGAGCGGGGCCGCCGGCTCGGACGGCTCTACACCGAGCTCGACCTGCTGGCCGCCGAGTGCCTCCGCGCGGGGGTGTGGGAGGAGCTCGACCCGGCGGAGCTAGTCGCGTGCGTGTCCGCACTGGTCTACGAGTCCCGCCAGCCCGACGACGCGGTGCCTCCCCGGCTGCCCGGCGGGCGGGTGCAGACAGCGCTCGCGGAGACCGTCCGGCTCTGGGGGCGCCTCGAGCTGGTGGAGAAGGACTACCGACTCGACCTGTCGCGTGAGCCAGACCTCGGCTTTGCGGGGACCGCCCACCGCTGGGCGTCCGGGCACTCACTCGACGCCGTGCTGTCCGCCGCCGACCTGCCGGCCGGGGACTTCGTGCGCTGGACCAAACAGCTGATCGACCTGCTCGGCCAGGTCGCCGACGCGGCCCCCGAAGGCAGCCGGGTGAGGGCGACCGCTCCCGCTGCTGTCGGCGCGCTGCGACGAGGCGTCGTCGCCTACTCCTCGCTCAGCTGACGGCCGCGGCGGCGCCGAACGCGGCGAGCACCCGGTTGACCGGGCTGTCCAGTCCCCACCGGTCACTCAGCTGCACCAGCAGCTCCGGCTGGGCAGGATTCCGGGGGAGAGCGTCGTCGTACGCCGGGAGCGGTGCGTCGAGAGCGACGCGCACCACCACCGGGGCTGCCCCCAGGTAGTCCCGCGCGGCGTCCAGTCGGGCGCGGGAACCGGCCGGGAAACCATCCGTCGTGCCCTCGTCCAGCGCGGCGAGGACGCTTTCGAGTGAGCCGAAGCGGGTGATCAGCGCGGCAGCGGTCCGGTCCCCGACGCCGGGCACTCCGGGCAGCCCGTCGGAGGGATCCCCGCGGAGCAGCGCGAAGTCGGCGTACGCCCGGCCGGGGATGCCGTAGCGCGCCTGGACCGCGGGCTCGTCGATGGCCTCGCAGCGCCCTACCCCGCGGGCAGCCGTGTAGAGGACCCGGACGCCGCGCGCGTCGTCGACGAGTTGGAAGAGATCCCGGTCGCCGGTGACGACGTCGACCGGGCGGTCGGCGGCGGTGGCGAGCGTCCCGATCACATCGTCGGCCTCGTAGCCGTCGACTCCGACCCGGGCGATGCCCAGCGCGTCGAGCACCTCCTCGATGGCGCCCACCTGCGGCACCAGCGCGGCGGGCACCTGCTCCTCCCCGTCGCGCGCCACCCGGTGCGCCTTGTACGACGGCAGCGCCGCGACCCGCCACGCCGGCCGCCAGTCGGCGTCCATGCAGGCCACCAGGTGAGTGGGCCGGTGGTCGCGGACCAGCCGGGCGACGAAGTCGAGCAGGCCGCGTACGGCGCCGGACGGGGTACCGTCCGGGGCGGTCACCGTCAGCGGGATGCCATGAAAGGCGCGGAAGTACAACGACGGGGTGTCGAGCAGCATCAGGCGTCCGGGCGCGGTCACCCGCTCAGCTTCACCGCTCAGCGTGGCGGAGCGCAACGGCGCAGCGCCACCAGCGCCATGTCGTCGCGCCGGCGATCCTGGCCCTGGTAGCGCAGCACCGCGGCGAAGATGGCGTCGACGGTCTCCCGGGTCGTCGCCCCGGCGCACTCGCCGAGCGCCTGCGTCACACCGTAGAAGCCGAAGAGTCGCCCGGCGGAATTGCGGGCTTCGTTGACCCCGTCGGTGTACATCAGCAGCAGGTCGCCCGGGTTCAGCTCCACCGACGCGGTGGTCAGCTCTGGCTCGTCGAGGACTCCGAGCAGGTCGCCAGGGGCGTCGACGGGGAACACCACGCCGTCGGCTCGCAGCACGTACGGCGGTGGGTGCCCCGCGCAGGTGACTCGGGCGATGGTCGACGTGTCGCCGACATCCAGTTGCACGAGGCAGGCGGTGAGGAACGGCCGGTCCTCGTCCGGTTCGGTCAGCGCCCGGTTCAGCCGGGAGAGCACCTGCGTGGGGTCGCTGTGCTCGGCCGCCGCGGCGCGTATCGTCCAGCGGGCGAGTGCGGTGACGGCGGCGGCGGGAGCTCCCTTGCCGCACACGTCGCCGATGACCACCGTCCAGGTTCCCGGTCCGCTCCTGAAGACGTCGTAGAAGTCGCCTCCGACCGACACCCCGTGCCCGCCGGCCCGGTACAGCGCTGCCATGTCGGTGGCCGGAACCCGGGGGAGACGCGGCGGCAGCAGACTTGACTGCAGCGCCTCTGCCACCTCCCGCAAGGACGCTTCGGCGCTCATGCGGTCAAGATGCAGCCCGAGCTGGCGGCCGATGCTGTCCAAAACGCCGAGCAGTTCGTCGTCGACGGCTCGGTCCGCGCGGCTGAAGAACTCGACGACCGCCTGTGGCCCGTCGGCTCCGACCAGCGGGAAAGCGACCCCGCTGCACTCGTCTGCGGACGCCTCGGCGCGTTGGGCGGCGAAGGCCCGGCCGGGCAGCCCCTCGCCGGAGCGAAGAGTCATTCGCCGGCCGTGCGCTTCGAGCCTTCCTCCCGCGTCGATCCCTGGGCGTCGCCAATGGGCGGCGCAGCGCAGCCGGCGTAGGTCGGGGTCCCACTGCCACACGGCGGCAACGTCCCAGTCGAGCTCGGCACACAGGACCGGCAGCATCGCCCGCATCGCGTACGCCGGGTCACCGGTCGACGTGACCGCGGTGCTCACCGCCGTAGTTGCCCGCAGGTACTGCGTGACGCGGACTTCCCGCTCGAGCACAGCGGTGGCGCCGGCGTCGCGCAGGGAGCCGACGAGGTACGGCGGCGCGGACCCGTTGCCCTCGGTGGGGACGAGGGGAACATCGAGGCAGGCGAGGGCGACCTCGACGTCGATCTCGTGACCGTCCGCCGTCAGCGCGGACATGCGCACTCGACGCCCGGCCGCCTGTTCGGGGTTCTTCGCCTCGCGGGTCAAAGCCGCTGCGTACGCCGGCCGCAGCCGGCCGGGCACCAGCGTCGCCATCGGCTGCCCGACGATCTGCGCGGCCTGGTAGCCGAGCAGCTGCTCCAGCGCGGCGTTCACATAGACGAGCCGACCCGCGGCGTCGACGACGACCACGGCATCGCCGAGCCGCTCTAACACCCTTGCGTAGTCGAACGAACCCACATGGTGAGCGTCTCACGGTCACCGCCGCGCTCGGGCGCACACGAACGGATTACCCTGCCGGTCGTGACCTCTCTGGACCCCTCCGAGCTGTACCCGGCGGAGCGGCTCGCCGACGCCGCCGCAGCCGCCGCAGCCGCCGACATCGACGCCCTGCTGGTCTCGCCCGGTGCGGACCTGCGCTACCTGACCGGTTACGCGGCCGTCGCGCTGGAGCGGCTCACCTGTTTGCTGCTGCCGGCCACCGGCGATGCGCTGCTCGTCGTACCCAAGCTAGAGGAGCCGGCCGCGCAGGCCTCGCCGGCCGGGACGCTCGACCTGGAGATCGTCACCTGGGAGGAGACCGACGACCCGTACGCCGTGCTCGCCAAACGGCTGCCGAGCAGCGCGCGCCGGGTGGGAGTCGACAACCACATGTGGGCCGAGAAGGTGATGGCGTTCCGCCGGGTGCTGCCGGACGCGGAGCAGGTGCTCGCCGGGCCGGTGTTGGCCGAGCTGCGCATACGCAAGTCACCGGCGGAGGTGGCGGCGCTGCGCCGGGCGGGGGAGGCCATCGACCGCGTGCACCGGCGCATGGGGGAGTGGTTGCGCCCCGGCCGCACCGAGCGGGAGGTCGGCCGCGACATCGCCGACGCGATCGTGTCGGAAGGTCACGTGCGCGTCGACTTCGTGATCTGCGCCTCGGGACCCAACGCCGCCAGCCCGCACCACGACACCGGCGAGCGGGTGGTGGAGACCGGCGACCCGGTCGTGGTCGACATCGGCGGGACAACCGAGGACGGCTACTGCTCCGACGAGACGCGCACCTACTGCGTGGGCGAACCGCCGCAGGACTTTCTGCGCTACTACGAGGTGCTGCAGGCGGCGCAGGCGGCAGCGTGCGAGGCGGTGCGGCCGGGCGTCACCGCGGAGCAGCTCGACGCCGCCGCCCGCGACGTCATCACCGCGGCGGGCTACGGCGACCACTTCGTCCACCGCACCGGCCACGGCATCGGCCTGGAGACCCACGAGGAGCCCTACATCGTCGCCGGCAACGAGCGGCCGCTGGAGCCGGGCATGGTGTTCTCCGTCGAGCCCGGCATCTATCTGCCCGGCCGGCACGGCGCCCGGATCGAGGACATCGTCGCGTGCACCCCCGACGGTGGCGACCGGCTCAACCGCGTCGACCGCGCGCTCGCGGTCCTGGAGGGATGAGATGAAGGTCGAACGCTCGCTGCCCACCCCGGAGGCTGAGGCGCTCCTCGAGCTCACCCGCGAGCTCGCCGCGAACGAGCTGGCCCCCATCGCCGCGGACCACGAAGCGGACAGCCGCTTCCCGCGTGAACAGGTCCGCACCTTGGGCAAGGCCGGGCTGCTCGGGCTGCCCTACCCCGAGGAGTACGGCGGCGGCGGCCAACCGTACGAGGTCTACCTGCAGGTCGTCGAGGAGCTGGCCATCGCGTGGGCGACCGTCGCGGAGACGGTCAGCGTGCACACTCTCGCCTGCTACCCGCTGGCGGCGTACGGCAGCGCGGAGCAGCGCGAGCGGTGGTTGCCGGACATGATCGGCGGCGATCTGCTGGGGGCGTACTGCCTCTCCGAGCCGCAGTCCGGCTCCGACGCCGCGGCACTGCGCACCAAGGCGGTGCGCGACGGCGGCGACTACGTGGTCGATGGCACCAAGGCGTGGATCACCCACGCCGGCCACGCCGACTTCTACAACCTGCTGGTACGCACGGGGGAGGAGGGGCCGGCGGGCATCTCCTGCCTGCTCGCGCCGGCGGACACCGCCGGGCTGACCGCGGCCGCACCGGAGAAGAAGATGGGCTTCACCGCCTCCCCGACCGCGCAGATCCTGCTCGACGGGGCCCGGCTGCCCGCGGACCGGTTGCTCGGCGCGGAGGGACAGGGGTTCGCCATCGCGATGGCCGCCCTCGACGGCGGTCGGTTGGGCATCGCCGCGTGCGCGGTGGGCCTCGCCCAGGCGGCGCTGGACTACGCGGTCGGCTACGCCAAAGAACGCCGCCAGTTCGGCCGTCCCATCATGGACTTCCAGGGTCTGCAGTTCATGCTCGCCGACATGGCGACCGGCATTGCGGCCGGAAGGGCCCTCTACCTGGAGGCCGCGCGCCGCCGCGACGCAGGACGGCCGTACGGCCCGCAGGCGGCGATGGCAAAACTGTTCTGTACCGACATGGCGATGAAGGTCACCACCGACGCGGTGCAGGTGCTCGGCGGCTACGGCTACGTCCGCGACTACCCGGTCGAGCGTTACCTGCGCGAGGCGAAGGTACTGCAGATCGTCGAGGGCACCAACCAGATCCAACGCGTGGTGATCGCCCGCCACCTGGCGAAGTCCTGACGCGCGGCAGCAGGGATGGAGGATCTCGACCGGCAGATCGTCCGGCTGCTCGCCGCCGACGGCCGGATGTCGTGGACCGACCTGGGGCGGGCCACCGGCCTGTCCACCTCCGCCGCCCAGCAGCGGGTACGCCGGCTCGAGCAGCGCGGCATCCTGCGCGGTTATGTCGCGGTCGTCGACGCGACCGCCGCCGGTCTGCCGCTCACCGCGTTCATCTCCGTCCGCCCGACCGACCCGGCGGCGCCGGATGACATTCCCGAGCGGCTGGCCCACCTCGACGCGATCGAGGCGTGCCACTCGGTGGCCGGCGACATGAGCTACATCCTCAAGGTGCGCGTCGCCGGACCGACCGAGTTGGAGACGCTGATCGCTGCGGTCCGGTCGCTCGCCGGGGTGGACACCAGGACGACGGTGGTGCTCTCCACGCCGTACGAGGCGCGACCGCCCGCGCTGTGAGCCCGCGGCTGTGAGCCCGCGACGGCTGCGGAGTTTCCCCCCGGTGCTGGTGCGGAACGACACGAGCCAACCGCTCGACACTCTCGCCAAGGAGGCTTGTGTGGACGCCATCGTGCTCCTCAAGAACGACCACAAGACCGTGGAGAAGCTCTTCAAGCAGTTCGAGAAGGCCGGCGACGAGGCGTACGAAGAGAAGCGAAAGATCGTGCAGCAACTCGTCGAGGAGCTGTCAGTGCATGCTCACATCGAGGAACA
>JBBSMJ010000017.1:0-11112 GCA_038233235.1 Actinomycetes bacterium
CACGTTGTCCACGCCCTGCAATCACGCGGCGACGACGTGAGCGTCCTGGACCAACAGCCCTTTCCAGGCGGCGGGGTCACCCTCGTCCAGGGTGACGTCCGTGATCCCTCCGCGCTGGACCAAGCGATGGACGCCTCGCGGAACGGGGTAGATGCGGTGGTGCACCTTGCCGCCGTCACCTCCGTGCTCGGATCCATCGAGCACCCGGAGGAGACCTACGCCGTCAACGTCGCGGCCACAGCCGAACTGCTCGAGCGGGCTCGCCGCGGCGGCGTACGCCGCGTGCTGTTCGCCTCCACCAACGCCGTCGTGGGAGCTGCCGTCGCGGATCTGAACGGTCGGCTCATCGACGAGGATGCTCCGCTGCGCCCGTTGACGCCGTACGGCGCTACCAAGGCCGCGGCCGAAATGCTGCTCTCCGGATGGGGCGCCGCCTATGGGCTGGGTGCGGTGTCGCTGCGGTTGACGAACGTCTACGGGCCGGGCATGGCCGGCAAAGACAGTTTCGTTCCCCGGCTCATGCGCGCTGCTCACGGTGGTCAAGGGGTCGAGGTGTACGGTGACGGGGCGCAGGCGCGCGACTACGTATATGTCGGGGATGTTGCCCGCGCCTTTTTACTGTTGCTTGACAGTTCGAGTGGCCGAACGGCGGGTTCGGGCGGAGTGCTGACCATCGGCGCCGGACGATCGGTATCTGTCAACGAGCTGGTGCGTCTGGCCCGAGTGGCTTTCGACGCACCCATTCCAGTCACGCACGTTCCGGCCAAGCCGGGGGAGATGCCGCGCGTCGAGGTAGACATCTCCCGCGCGTTGCTGCAGTGCGGTTTCCGCCCCGAGGTGGGCTTGGAGGAGGGACTGCGGCTGGCCTGGACCAACTCCGGGGCACCGGCGACTGCAACGCCGGGACGGTGACCGGGAGAAGTGGCAACTCGGTAACAAGTCCTCCACTCGTGCTTCGGCAGGCAAACGAAAGCTCGATGGTGCACTATGCTGCTGCCGCTATTACAGACTCGGGAAAGGAACACCATGGCTCAGCAGGTGCACGTTCGCCTCATCGACGATCTGGACGGTAGTGAGGCCGAGGAAACAGTGGCTTTCGCCGTCGACGGTTCGTCCTACGAGATCGATCTGTCCAAGGAGAACGCGGCGAAGATGCGCGACGCTCTCGCGCCGTACGTCGGAGGTGCCCGGCGCGCCACCGGCCGAGCGGGTGGGCGGGCGACGCGCTCACGTTCCGGCAGTGGGCGCTCGCAGAACTCCCGCAGTGGCGACATCCGGGCGTGGGCGAGAAGCCGAAACATGAAGATCAGCGACCGGGGCCGCATCCCCGCCGACATCGCCGCGGAGTACGACCGGTCCAACGCTGGAGCCTCGTCCTAGTTCTCGGACGACGTCCCTGGGCACGCTCACTGCGCACGCTCACTGGGCACGCTCACTGCACAGCCCGCCGGTTCACACCCGACCGGCGGGCTGTCGCTTCCGAACGTATGACGACGGCTTCGTCGTTCGCCCCCGGCGTACGGGGGAACAGGCAAGAGGACTCCACCGGTTCTCCCTGGTGGACAGCGCACGACAAGGTCGGTCGTTCCAACGGCTGGCTGAGCGGTCCGCACGCACGGATAGCATGTAGAGGGCTCCGGGGGGATCGTCCGCCCGCCTGACCGCTCTGCTGAGGAGCGAGCTGATGTTCGAGAGGTTCACCGACCGCGCCCGTCGCGTTGTCGTCCTGGCCCAGGAAGAGGCCAGGATGCTCAACCACAACTACATCGGCACCGAGCACATCCTGCTCGGTCTCATCCACGAGGGCGAAGGCGTCGCCGCGAAGGCGCTGGAGAGCCTGGGCATCAGCCTCGAGGCTGTCCGCCAGCAGGTCGAGGAGATTATCGGCCAGGGCCAGCAGGCTCCCTCGGGGCACATCCCGTTCACCCCACGTGCGAAGAAGGTCCTGGAGCTGTCCCTTCGGGAGGCGCTTCAACTCGGACACAACTACATCGGCACCGAACACATCCTGCTCGGCCTCATCCGCGAGGGCGAAGGCGTGGCGGCTCAGGTCTTGGGCAAGCTCGGCGCCGACCTCAACCGGGTGCGCCAGCAGGTCATCCAGCTGCTGTCCGGCTACCAGGGCAAGGAGGCTGCCACCTCCGGCGGGCCGGCCGAGGGCACGCCGTCCACCTCGTTGGTCCTCGACCAGTTCGGGCGCAACCTCACCCAGGCTGCCCGGGAGGGCAAGCTGGACCCGGTCATCGGACGCGAGAAGGAAATCGAGCGGGTCATGCAGGTGCTCTCCCGCCGTACGAAGAACAACCCGGTGTTGGTGGGCGAGCCCGGCGTAGGAAAGACCGCGGTCGTCGAGGGGTTGGGACAGGCGATCGTCAAGGGCGAGGTGCCGGAGACGCTCAAGGACAAGCAGCTCTACACCCTCGACCTCGGGGCCTTGGTCGCCGGATCGCGCTACCGCGGTGACTTCGAGGAGCGGTTGAAGAAGGTTCTCAAGGAGATCCGCACCCGGGGCGACATCATCCTGTTCATCGACGAGCTGCACACGCTGGTCGGTGCGGGCGCCGCGGAAGGCGCCATCGACGCGGCCAGCATCCTCAAGCCGATGTTGGCCCGCGGTGAGCTGCAGACGATCGGCGCGACCACCCTCGACGAATACCGCAAGCACTTGGAGAAGGACGCCGCTCTGGAGCGGCGTTTCCAGCCCATCCAGGTTGCCGAGCCCTCACTAGCTCACACCATCGACATCCTCAAGGGCCTGCGTGACCGCTACGAGGCGCACCACCGGGTGTCCATTACCGACGGTGCGCTGGTGGCCGCAGCCCAGCTGGCTGACCGCTATATCAGTGACCGGCACCTGCCGGACAAGGCGATCGACCTGATCGACGAGGCGGGGTCGCGGATGCGCATCCGCCGGATGACCGCGCCTCCTGACCTGCGGGAGTTCGACGAGCGCATCGCCGCGGTGCGGCTGGAGAAGGAGTCGGCGATCGACGCGCAGGACTTCGAGACCGCCGCCAACCTGCGCGACAAGGAGAAGCAGCTGCTGGCAGCAAAGGCTCGCCGGGAGAAGGAGTGGAAGGCGGGCGACATGGACGTCGTCGCCGAGGTGGACGAGGAGCTCATCGCCGAGGTTCTCGCCACCGCCACCGGCATCCCGGTCTTCAAGCTGACCGAGGAGGAAACCTCCCGGCTGCTCCGCATGGAGGACGAGCTGCACAAGCGGATCATCGGCCAGCAGGACGCCATCAAGGCGCTCTCGCAGTCCATCCGCCGCACCCGGGCTGGCCTCAAGGACCCCAAGCGGCCCGGCGGGTCGTTCATCTTCGCCGGACCCTCCGGAGTCGGGAAGACCGAGCTGTCCAAGACGTTGGCGGAGTTCCTCTTCGGCGACGAGAACTCACTCATCCAGCTGGACATGAGCGAGTACTCCGAGCGACACACGGTGTCACGGCTGTTCGGCTCCCCTCCCGGCTACGTCGGTTACGAGGAGGGCGGCCAGCTCACCGAGAAGGTGCGTCGCCGGCCGTTCTCCGTCGTACTTTTCGACGAGGTGGAGAAGGCCCACGCCGACATCTTCAACTCTCTCCTCCAGATTCTGGAGGACGGTCGACTCACCGATTCGCAGGGCCGGGTAGTCGACTTCAAGAACACCGTCATCATCATGACGACTAACCTGGGGGCACGAGACATCTCCAAGGGCTTCAACCTTGGATTCACTTCCTCGGCGGATGTGCAGGCGACGTACGACCGGATGAAGCAGAAGGTGCAGGAGGAGCTGAAGCAGCACTTCCGCCCAGAGTTTCTGAACCGGGTGGACGACACGATCGTTTTCCACCAGCTCACCCGGGAGGAGATCGTCAGCATCGTCGACCTCATGCTCGCGGGGGTGGACAGTCGCCTGCGCGACAAGGACATGGGTATCGAGATCACCCGGGCGGCAAAGGAGCTACTCGCTGACCGGGGGTTCGACCCGGTTCTCGGCGCGCGGCCGCTGCGCCGTTCGATTCAGCGGGACATAGAAGATGCGCTGTCCGAGCGCATTCTCTTCGGCGAGCTGCGTCCCGGCCACATCGTGGTTGTCGATGTGCAGCTCGATGAGCAAGGTGCGGAGCAGTTCAGCTTCCGCGGCGAGCCCAAGAGCGCTCTTCCGGACACTCCACCGGTGGAGACCGCCGGCCAGCAGGACAAGTAGCGGCCATTGGAAGCGGCCGATCCCGAGCGGGGTCGGCCGCTTCAGACTTGTGGCAGCCGGTAGCGCTGCTGGGGGAGCGCTTCGACGAGGTCGTCGGCGATCAGCCCGGCCAGCACCCGGGCATACCGTTCTTCGTCGTGGATGTCTGCGCTGAGGACGCGAGCGGGGACCGGGTCGGAAGTGGCACGGAGTACGGCCAGCAGCCGGCCTCGCTCCTGTCGATCGCTCCCTGCGTACGGCGGTCGCCGCCGGGGAGCTGCGAAGTGTGCAGGGCGCCCGACGCGTCGCCAGCCGCACTGGCCGGCGAGTGGGCAGACATCACAGTGAGCCACCCGTGCGGTGCAGACGAGCGCTCCCAGCTCCATGACGGCAACCGACCAGGCCGCAGCCGCCGCGGAATCGTCGGGCAGCAGCTTCGCGGCAACCCGCCGATCGGCGGCGGTGACGCCATGACCGGGTGGGAACTCGACCCCGCCGACGAGCCGAGCCAGCACCCGCCGCACGTTGGTGTCCACGACTGCGTGTCGGCGCGCGAAGGCGAAGGTCGCCACAGCGGCGGCGGTGTAGTCACCGACGCCGGGCAGCGCGTGCAGCGCGTCGTACGAAGCGGGCACCTGACCCCCATGGCGGACCACGATGGCGGCGGCAGCCTGGTGCAGCCGCAACGCCCGCCGCGGGTAGCCCAGTCGGCCCCACGCGCGGACCGCCTCGCCGGGCGGTTCGGCGGCAAGGGCTGCGGGTGTCGGCCAGCGGGCCAGCCACATCGCGTACGCCGGCAGCACTCTTGACACGGGAGTTTGCTGCAGCATCACCTCGCTGACCAGCACGCCCCACGGGGTAGTCCCCGGTCGACGCCACGGCAGGTCGCGGGCATGGACGTCGTACCAGGCCAGCACCGCATCGACGACCTCTGCCGCTGGCTGAGCGGGCACCTCGGGTCGGTCCGCGGCCTAGACGTAGCGCTCGAGGATGGAGGACTCCGCCAGCCGGGACAGTCCTTCCCGGACGTTGCGGGCACGCAGCTCGCCCACTCCTTCGACGGCCTGCAGGTCGTCCACGCCGGCGGCGAGCAGCTTCTGTAACCCGCCGAAGTGGTCGACCAGCCGGTCGACGACCGTCCCGGGCAGCCGCGGCACCCTGGCGAGCAGGCGGTACCCACGTGGGCTTACCGCGGCGTCCAGAACCGTCTCCGGTACGCCGGTGTGGCCGAGCGTCCGGGCGATGGTGGCTGGGTCGAGCAGATCGACGGAGGACAGCTGGTCGATGTCGTCAAGGGCGTCGTCGACCGTTCGTGATCGACGGCCGGTCGTCGCCGGAAGGTAGTCACGCACCACTAGCTGGCGGTCTTGGTCGACACCTCCGACTAGTTCGTCCAGTTGCAGAGAGAGCAGCCGTCCGTCGACGCCGAGCATGACGACGTAGCCGTCGATCTCGTGCGCGATGCGGCGAACCATCTCCAGCCGCTGCACGACCGCGCAGACGTCCCGAATCGTGACCAGATCCTCGATCTCCAGTGCGGACAGCGTGCCGGACACCTCGTCGAGCCGAAGCTTGTAGCGCTCCAGGGTGGCCAGCGCCTGGTTGGCTCTGGAGAGGATCTGGCTCGAGTCCTCCAGCACGTAACGCCGATTGCCGAGGTATAGGGCGACGGTTTGCATTGATTGGCTGACCGAGATGACCGCGGCTCCGGTCTGCTTCGACACCCGATCCGCGGTGCGGTGGCGCGTGCCCGACTCCTCGGTGAGGATGGCCGGATCGGGCTGCAGGTGGACATTGGCTCGGACTATGCGCGTGCAATCGTCGTCCAGGATGACTGCACCGTCCATTTTCGCCAGCTCCCGCAGCCGAGTTGCCGAGAACTCGACGTCGAGGGCAAACCCGCCGGTGCATAGCGCCTCCATGGCGCGGTCGTAGCCCAACACGATGAGCCCACCGGTGCGACCGCGCAGGATGCGCTCCAACCCGTCGCGCAGTCGGGTGCCTGGGGCCACCGCGGCGAGCGTGGCGAGGGGCAAGTCGCTGCTCTCGATGGCTACCACGAAGCCCCCGGGCGCTGACGGTGCCGTGTCGGTCGCGGCGAGTCTAACGGCGCCCGCCCGGCGCGCCACGGATGCGCTGATTGAGCGTCAGCGCACCCGTCCTCGCCGGTGCTGTCCGCCGGGCATCGGCGGGGCGGCTCACGGAGTGAGTGCCAGCAGCGCGCTCCGCAGGTCGTGCACCGGCAGCACCGATATGCCGGGCGGTGTCGTACCCGGGTCGGGCGGGACCAACGCGTGCGTGAAGCCAAGACGAGCTGCCTCGGTGAGGCGACGCTGAAGGTTGCCCACCCGCCGCACCTCGCCGGCCAACCCGATTTCGCCGACGGCCACCATGCCTGGTAGCAGCGGCCGGTCGGCGGCTGCACTGGCGAGCGCCAGGGCCACAGCCAGGTCGGCCGCCGGCTCGCCGAGGCGGACCCCACCCACCGTGGCGGTATAGACCTCCGCCGCGGACGTGCGTACGCCAGCGCGCCGCTCCAACACCGCGAGGATCATCGCCACCCGAGAGGAGTCGAGCCCAGCCGTCGCCCGGCGCGGGGAGCCTTGCGTCGTCGGCGCGACCAGCGACTGCACCTCGGCGACCAGCGGTCGGGTGCCCTCGACGGCAACAGTGACGCAGGTGCCGGCCACTGGCTCGGCGCGGCGGTTCCAGAAAAGCCCGCTCGGATCGGGCACCTCGGTGATCCCCTCTTCACCGAGGTCGAAGCAGCCGACCTCGTCGCAGGGGCCGTAGCGGTTCTTCACCGCCCGGACCAATCGCAGCCGGCCGTGGCGCTCACCTTCGACGTGGAGGACGACGTCGACGAGGTGCTCGAGGACCCGCGGGCCGGCAATCGTGCCGTCCTTGGTCACATGCCCGACCAGCACCGTGGCGATCCCGCGCTCCTTGGCCAGTTGGCCGAGCGCGACCGCAACGGTGCGGACCTGGCTGACGCCGCCGGGCGAACCGTCGATCTCGGCGGCAGAAATCGTCTGCACCGAGTCGACGACGAGCAGCGCGGGGCGCACCGCATCGACATGGGCGAGCACGGCCCCGAGGTCGTTCTCCGCGGCGAGGTAGAGGGAGGGATCGAGTGCTCCCGTTCGCCCCGCCCGTAGCCGCACCGCAGCCGTCGACTCCTCACCGGTCACCACCAGGCTTGGCCCGGCGGGTCGAGCGCAGCGGGCAGCCACCTCGAGCAGCAGCGTTGACTTGCCGACGCCCGGCTCGCCGGCCAGCAGCACGACCGCTCCCGGCACCAGGCCGCCGCCGAGCACTCGGTCGAGCTCGCCGAGACCGGTCGGTCGCACCCGGGCGGCCTCGACATCGACTTGTGGGATGGGTCGGGCAGGGGTCCTCACCGCTGCACGGGCCACCGTCCGAGGACCGACATGCTGAATGGCAGGACCACCGAGCGGCTCGACGGTCCCCCATGTCTGGCACTCGCCGCAGCGGCCAACCCAGCGCGGGCTCTGCCACCCGCATTCACCGCACCGGTGTGACCCTGCCTGCCTGCCAGCTGCCTGCCGCCCGACTGTCTTCGCCATGCCCGGAACGTTAGGGAAGCCCTCCGACAGTTCCTTGACCTCGGCCGGGCGGTGGGCTCCGCCGGGCTACGGCCTGGGCCGGGGGTTGTGCGCTGGGCTGTGGCTGGGCCGGGCTGTCGGGTGTCGCGATCTTCGAGCCCTGCCAGATCGAGGGTCTCTCGGTCTACGACGCCGCAAAGCCGACAAATGGGTGCTGCGGAACGTCGGGAACCGGGAGACCCTGATCAATAACCTTGGGGTCGGGAGGCCGGGGGGACGGCGGGGGCCGGGGAGAGCGAGGGGAGGGGACGAAGGGACGGGGGCCGACTCAGCTGCGGTCGGCCGGGTGGGGTGCCACCGCGCAGGCGGGCGGAGCGGTGGCCAGCCGCTGCCGGCAGAGCTTGGCCAGCTCGGCGTACGCCGCCGAACCCATGAGCGCACTGAGCTCCGCAGCGTAGGTCCGAAACAGCGGCTCGGCCGCGACGTGCGCCTCGGTCGAACCCGTACACCACCAGTGCAGGTCGTGACCGCCGGCTCCCCAGCCGCGCCGGTCGTACTCGCCGATGGTCACGACGAGCACCTCGGTGTCGTCCGGCCGGGTGACGTGCTCGAACGTTCGACGCACCGGCAGCTGCCAGCACACGTCCGGCTTGGTTTCCAGCGGGTGCCGTCCGGTACGCAGCGCGTGGGCGTGCAGCGCGCACCCCTGACCACCGGGGAAACCCGGGCGGTTGAGGAAGATGCAGGCGCCGTCGACCGTGCGGGTACGCCGGTTGCCGTCGTCGACGGTTGCGATACCGCGCCGGCCCTCCCGGTGCAGCTGCCACGTTTCGGGGGAGAGTTCGCTGGCGAAGCGGCGTACCCGTTGCTCGTCCGCACGGTCGGAGAAGAACGCGCCGTGCGTGCAGCAACCGTCGTCCGGCCGGCCGGCCACGATGCCGTGGCATCCGGCGGCGAAGATGCACGTCCAGCGCGACGTCAACCAGGTGACGTCGCAGCGGAAAACCTGCTCCTCGTCGGCCGGATCGACGAACTCGACCCACGCCCTGGGGAAGTCGAGACTGACCTCGCGCCGCCGTGCCACGCCGACAGCGTAGGCGGGCGGCCGTAGGGGTCGCGCGTTACCCGGCCGGTACCGTGAAGTGCATGCGCCTGGGTGTCCTCGACGTGGGATCGAACACTCTGCACTTGCTTGTTGTCGACGCGCAGCCGGGCGGTTGCCCGCTGCCGGCGTACTCCCACAAGAAGGATCTGCGGCTCGCGCAGTTGCTCGACGCCAAGGGAGCGATGTCCGCGGACGTCGCCGACCGGCTGGTGGCAGCGGTCGCAGAGGCCCTGGCGGTCGCGGAGGACAAGGGGGTGGAGGACGTCCTCGCCTTCGCCACGTCCGCGGTCCGCGACGCGAGCAACGGCCGCAAGGTTCTCGCCCGAGTCCAGGCCGAGACCGGGGTGACGCTGCGTACGTTGCCCGCGCAGGACGAGGCCAGGGTCACCTTCCTCGCCGTACGCCGCTGGTTCGGGTGGTCGGCGGGGCGGCTGCTCGTCCTCGACATCGGCGGCGGCTCGCTGGAGGTTGCTGCGGGGGTCGACGAGCAACCCGCCGTCGCGCTGTCCGTGCCGCTCGGCGCCGGCCGGCTCACCCGCGACTGGTTCACCGACGACCCGCCACCCGGCAAGGAGGTCAAGGCGCTGCGCAAGCACATCCGCGCCGAGCTCGGCCGGCTGGCGGGGCAGGTGGCCGGCGCCGGCTCCCCCGACCGCGCTGTTGCCACCTCGAAGACCTTCCGCCAGCTCGCCCGCATCCTCGGAGCCGCGCCGTCGTCGTACGGGAACGACGTACGCCGCACGCTGTCCCACACCGACCTCATCGACTGGCTGCCCAAGCTCGCCAAGCTGACCAGTGCGCAGCGCGCCACTCTGCCGGGTGTCTCGGCCGGCCGGGCGCCGCAGTTGCTCGCCGGTGCGCTGGTAGCCGACGCGGCCATGGACCTGTTCGGGGTGAGCGAGCTGGAGATCTGCCCGTGGGCGCTGCGGGAGGGTCTCATCCTGCGGGAGATCGACGCGATGGTCGCCGCTGGGCGCGGCAAAGGCGTCCCCTGAGAGCGGCATCCCGCTCTTCCGCACGGCCTTCCCTACGCTGGTGACTTGTGCAGACGTCGGGCGTGACCGTCGCGCTGTCGACCGCGTCGACCTACCCGGAGTCGACCGCCGTGGCGTTCGAGTTGGCGGCGCGGCTCGGCTACGACGGCGTCGAGGTCATGGTGTGGAACGACCCGGTGAGCCAAGACGTGCAGGCACTGCAGCGCCTGTCCGACTACCACGGCATGCCGGTGGTCGCGATCCATGCGCCGTGCCTGCTCATCACGCAGCGGGTCTGGAGTGGAGACCCGTGGAGCAAGCTGTACCGGTCGCGAGAGGCGGCGGAGCGGCTCGGCGCGTCGACCGTTGTGGTCCACCCACCCTTTCGCTGGCAGCGGGAGTACGCCCGTGGTTTCGTCGAGGGCATCGCCCGCCTGCACGACGACACCGACGTGCGGGTGGCCGTGGAGAACATGTTCCCCTGGCGCGCACGTGGTCGGGAGATCGCGGCGTACGCACCCGACTTCGACCCGGTCGACGAGGATTACCGACACCTCACCCTCGATCTCTCGCACACGGCGGTGTCCGGGACCGACGCCATGGACATGGCCCGTCGCATGGGTGACCGGCTGGCCCACGTGCACCTCGCCGACGGGAGCGGCTCGAGCAAGGACGAGCACTTGGTACCCGGCCGCGGCACCCAGCCTTGTGTCCAACTGCTGCGGCGGCTGATCCGCACGGGCTACGACCGGACGGTCGTGCTCGAGATCAACACCCGTCGCGCTGCGGACAGGGAGGAGCGGGAAGCCGACCTCGCCGAGTCGCTCGCCTTCGCCCGGCGGCATCTCGCACCGGTTCGGCTGCGGGGCAAGCGGTCGAGCCGGTGACCCGCACGATCTTCGACCCCGCGGCTGAGGCGTACGACCGGCTCCGCCCGGACTATCCCGCCGAGTTGTACGACGCGGTTGAGCGACTGTCCGGGGTCTCGCTCCGAGCGGCGAGGGTGGTAGAGGTCGGCGCCGGCACCGGCATAGCGACCCGCCAGTTGCTTCGGCGCGGCGCGATCGTCACCGCCGTCGACCTCAGCCTCGCGATGCTGCGCAGGCAGCAGGAGCGATCCCGCTGCGTCGCTGCCCGTGGCGAGCAACTCCCCATCGGGACCGGCGTGGCCGACCTGGTGTGCAGCGCCACCGCGTGGCACTGGGTTGATCTGCACCACGGAACCCGGGAGGCGACGCGGGTGCTGCGCCCCGGCGGTGCACTGGCGCTGTGGTGGAACCGGGGCGAGAACCGAGG
>JBBSMJ010000018.1:0-10775 GCA_038233235.1 Actinomycetes bacterium
CGAGCCGGGTTGTCGACGCCTGCGGCGCGCAGCACGTCGAGCGCCTGGGCGACCAGCGTGACCAGGTGATTAGCCGCCCCGGCGAGTCCGGCGTGGTAGAGCATCCGCTGCTCCTCCGGCACCCAGGCCGGCTCGCCGCCCATCTCGACCACCAGCGCCTCGGCCACAAGCCGCAGCGGCTCCGGCGCGGTGACGCCGAACGTGCACCCGGCGAGTCTGGCCACGTCGACCGACGTACCGGTGAAGGTCATGACCGGGTGCAGCGCCAGCGGCAGCGCCCCACACCTGGTCGCGGGATCGAGGACCGCGGAGCCGTAGCGCCCGCTGTGGTGCGCCAGCAGCTGGCCGGCGCGTACGACGCCTGCGGCGGCCAGCCCCTCGACCAACCCTGGCAACGCGTCGTCGGGTACGGCGAGCAGCGCGAGGTCGGCGCGGTCGAGCACGGCCGGCGGGTCGAGCAGTGGCACGTCCGGGAGCAGCTGTGCGGCGCGGCGGCGGGAGGCGGCGGAGACGCCGGAAGCCGCTACCACGGTGTGCCCGGCCAGCGCCAGCGCCGCCCCTAGTGCCGCTCCGACCCGGCCCACGCCGACGACGCCCACGCGCAGCCGCGCCGGACGGGAGCCGGCAGTGGGGTGGGCGGGCGTGGTCATGGCTCGGCGTTCCAGTCCTCGGGGGTACCGGACGTGTGCTCCTCGATCGTACGACGTACTCGTCCGCCCGCCCCCTCCTCTGCCGTTCGAGTGAAGGGACCCTTCATCCAATAGGTTCGAGTGAAGGGACCCTTCACTCGAAGGGGGCGGGGGCCGGGGCGGGGCGGGGGCCGGGCGGGGCGAGGGCCGGGGGAGCGTCAGTTGGGACCGTCGTCGGGCACCGGGGTGCTCAGCAGGCAGAACTCGTTGCCCTCCGGGTCGGCGAGCACCACCCAGCTGACGTCGTCCGGCTGGCCGACGTCGACCCGGCGCGCGCCCAGGGCCAGCAGCCGCTGGAGCTCGGCCTCCATGGTCGATCCGATTGCCCGCAGGTCGAGATGCAGCCGGTTCTTGATCGTCTTGCTCTCGGGTACCGGCAGGAAGTCGATGGCGGGCGGGATGCGTCCCGGCCGCGGCCGGTCGTCCACCCAGTGCGGCTCGGCGGCGATCTCGACCACACCGTCCTCCTCGTCGACGACCTGGTAGCCGAGCACCGCGCACCAGAAGTCCGCAAGCGGGCGCGGATCGCGACAGTCGATGGCCAACACGTCGAAGCGGCTCGTCACGGGCCGCACTGTACGCAGCCAGCTTCAGCGACTCATTACCGTTGCGTGCCGTGTCGAAGTGGCTGTCGTGGCGTGCGGCGACGACCCGGGCGCTGTACGGCGCTGACGGCTTCTACCGCCGTACGGAGGGGCCGGCCGGGCACTTCCGCACGTCGGTCCACGCCTCACCGCTGTTCGCGCGCGCCCTGCTGGAGTTGATCGCTGACGTCGACACGGCGCTCGGTCAGCCAGCCACGCTCGACCTGGTTGACGTGGGCGCCGGGCGGGGGGAGCTGCTCACCGCACTGGCCGACCAGCTGGCGCCGCCGCTCGCCGGGCGCGTCCGGCTCCACGGGGTCGACATCGTGGAGCGGCCGGCAGCGCTGCCGGACTGTGTTGGCTGGTCGTCCGACATCCCCCGCGGCCTGACCGGCCTGCTGATCGCCAACGAATGGCTCGACGACGTACCGCTCGACGTCATCGAGGTAGGCCACGACGGGCTGCACGTGGTCCTCGTCGATCCCGCGTCCGGCCAGGAACGCTTGGGCGGTCCACCTGAGGAGGCCGACGCACGATGGCTCGACCGGTGGTGGCCGCTGGACCCGGCCGAGGTGGGTGACCGCACCGAGGTGGGGCGCACGCGGGACGAGGCGTGGGCGGACGCCGTGGGCGCCCTCGACGCCGGCCTCGCGGTGGCGATCGACTACGCGCACACGCGCGACGAGCGGGCGGCTCGGGGGTACGCCGGCGGAACGCTCACCGGCTGGCGTTCCGGTCGACCGGTACCGCCGGTGCCGGACGGCAGCTGTGACGTCACCGCGCATGTGGCGCTCGACGCCTGCGCCGTCGCTGGCGCGGCGGCTGGGGCTGAATCCACGCTGCTACTAGGCCAGCGGGAGGCGCTGCACGCACTTGGCGTCCGCGGCAGCCGCCCACCACTGGCCCGGGCGTCGGGCGACCCACGCGGTTACCTGGCGGCGCTGGCCACCGCGGGCGAGGCGGCCGAACTCACCGACCAAGGTGGGCTCGGTGGCTACACCTGGCTGCTGCAGGCAGTCAACGTCCCGCTGCCGACCCGCCTCCGCACCCAACGACTCGCCTAGGCGGTCACCAGCAACTGCTCCAGACCGCGGATGATGTAGCCGGGCTTCCATGTCGGCTTCTCGGCCATGGCCAACCCCGGGACCCGGTCGAGCAGCGTGGCGAAGACGATGGCGAGCTCCATGCGGGCGAGCGGTGCGCCGAGACAGAAGTGGATGCCGGCGCCGAAACTGAGGTGCGGGTTGTCCACGCGGCGTACGTCGAGTCGGCCAGGATCGGTGAAGCGGTCCGGGTCGTGGTTGGCGGACCCGAACAACAGCGCTACCTCACTGCCCCGCGGGATCCGTACGCCGCACACGTCGACGTCCTCAAGCACCCAGCGCTCGAACATCTGCAGCGGGGTGTCGTAGCGCATCAGCTCTTCGATGGCGGAAGCCAGCAGGGAACGGTCCGCCCGCAGCAGCGCGAGCTGGTCGGGGTTGCGGAAGAGCGCGTACCAGCCGTTGGCAGCCATGTTGACGCTGGCCTCGTGCCCCGCGTTGAGCAGCAGCACGCACGTCCCGACCAGCTCGTCCTCAGTCAGTCGGTCGCCTGCGTCGACGACCTGCGCCAGCGCGCTGACCAAGTCCTCGCGCGGCCGGGCGCGCCGCTTCGCGGCAAGGGCGACCAAGTAGGCGGAGAACTCGCCGCACGCGCGGACCGCTGCCGCGGCCGCCTCGTCGCTCGGGTTCAGCTCGTACATGCCGCAGATGTCCGCCGACCAGGGCCGCAGCAGGTGTCGGTCCGCCTCGGGCACTCCCAACAGCTCGGCGATGACGGTGACCGGCAGCGGCTCGGCCAGGTCCGCCACCAGATCGGCCGTGCCGCCGTCGCGTACCCGGTCCAGCAGACCGTCGACGAGTCGGTCGGTGATCGCCTGCACCCGCGGGCGCAGCCGCTCCACCATGCGCGGGGTGAACGCCTTGGACACCAGCCGCCGCAGCCGGGTGTGGTCGGGCGGTTCGCGGTCGAGCATGCCGTTGCGGATGACATGCCAGAACGGCGCCAGGTGCGGCGGGTCAGCGGGTCTGCCCATGTCCGCGGGTGAAGCCACGTGCAGGTAGGTGCGGCCCAGCCGGCGGTCACGCAGCAGCGCGTTCACGTCGGTGTAGCGGGAGACGAGCCACTGCCCCGTCGGCTCGAACCAGCTGACGGGCTCGTGCGCACGCAGCTCGGCGTACGCGTCGTAGGGATGGGCGACAAACCTCAGCGACCACGGGTCGAAAGCCAGAGCGGTCACCCGCTCAGGTTAGGCGCGTCCTCGTTGCCCGCGAGGAAGCGCTCCTTGCCACCTCGACCCGGCAATCTTGATCCCGTAGGAAAAGTGCGCCATAGCTCACCGGATCCTTCGGGATCATGGCCGGCCGCCCTGGCCCTGCTCGAGGACGGGCGGGGACTGTGCCGTGGTCATCCAGCGCTGCGGTACGGCGATGGCCCGCGCCTGCTGAGCCCGCCGCGCTTGTGCCTCGACCAGCTGGCGGGCCTCCGTTGCGTCCAGGTGCGCGGCCTCCACCTGTACCGGACCGGCAGCGGTGTCCACATGCACTGTCGCCAGGCCGAGGCGACGCTGCCACGGCCCGCGGGTGAGCCGCACGCTCTGCGTACGAGCGTGCGGGACGGCCATCAGCTCGCGAAAGAATCGGCCGCGCCGCGCGACGAAGACACGCTCGTCGGCACCTACCCCCAGCTGCCGCCACTGCACCGGTGCCCGCCAGCGCGCCCGCGGGGGGACGCCGGCCAGCGGCACGGCGTCGATGTCCACCCCGGGGAGGACATGCTGCAGCACGCTTAACGCGACGGGGCGGGGCGCCACCGGTAGCAGGGTGGTGGACTGCCCCGAACCCTGACCGCCCCCGTACCCGGCGACGTTGACGTCGACGCGCACCCATCCGCGGCGACGCCACAGCAGCGGCTGGGCGACCCGCACCGCCTGCACCCTGCCCGGTGCCACCGTCTGCGCGCGGGTCTCCAGCAGCCCATGGCGCAACCGCAGGCCGTCCGGTGACTCGGCCACCGTGAAGTCAAAGTTGGACATGACGTACGTGACGAGCGCTCCTCCGGTGCCCAGCACCAGCGGCACGACCAGGCCGAGAGCGGCAAGCTCCCCGACCGCCATGGCACCGGCGATCACCAGGACCAGCCAGAGGATTCCGGCGATCACCGGACCGCGCAACACGCTCGACCACACGACCGCGGACAGCGGCACGCGGACCAGCACGTGCTCCGGCGCCTCCGGGGTCGCCGCGTCGATGCCGGCGGCGCGCGCCAGCAGCTCGGAGCGCAGCCGGTGCGCGTGCGGCTCCGACAGGTACGCGAGCGCCGCCTCGGTCGAGCCGGCGCCGGCCACCTCTAGCCGCAGCTCGGCCAGCCCCAGGGCACGGGCGAAGAGCGGGCGCACCACGTCGACGGCCTCCAGTCGCGCCAGCGTCACCCGCCGTGAGCGGCGGAACAGCACGCCTGTTTCCAGCGTCAGGTCGCCGTCGACCACGCCGAAGCGGGTGAAACGCCACGACAGCCAGCCGTAGGCAAGGGCGACCGGTACGCCGACACCCAGGAACACCAGCACGTCCAGCGCGCCCGGCGAGCGAAGACTGTTCTGCAGCAGTAGGGCGAAGAGGACGGCCAGCACCCTCCACCCACGCAGCACGGGGGTGAGGGGGTGCAGGCGACGGAAGTCCTCCAGCGGCGCGGCAGCGCGCTCCTGCGTGGTGGTCA
This sequence comes from Actinomycetes bacterium, assembly GCA_038233235.1. Lineage (GTDB taxonomy): Bacteria > Actinomycetota > Actinomycetes > JBBSMJ01 > JBBSMJ01 > JBBSMJ01. The sequence continues at coordinate 5,030 of JBBSMJ010000018.1, forward strand.
CGGCGTCACAGACCCGCGGACCTGGCCTCGCCCAGTGCGGCGAGCCGCTCGCGCAACCTGGCCGCTTCTGCCGGCGGCAACCCCGGGATGGTCGCGTCGGTCGCCGCCGCGGCGGTGTGCAGTTGCACGGTGGCGATGCCGAATCGGCGGTCGAGCGGGCCGGCGTTCACGTCGACGAGCTGCATCCGCCCGTACGGCACGATCACCAGCCGACGAATGAGTACGCCACGGGTGACGAGCAGGTCCTCGGCACGTTCTGCGTAGCCCCAAGCGCGGTAGCTGCGCTCCAGCAGCCACCACGCCCACGCGCCGACGGCTAGCGCCACCACGAGGACGGCCAGCCCGAGCCACCACCCGACCCCGAGCCCGACCGCCACGACCGCAACCAGCGCACCAGGGACCAGGAACGCGACGAGCAGCAGGCGGCGCAGGTCGCGCAGCCGCGGCGACACCGGCTGCCAGTTCTCCCCTAGCGGCGCGAAGGCCTCCTCCACCTCCTCAGCCTACGGCTGGCGCACCCGTACGCCAGCGCGACCGGTAGCGTCGGCGCACGTGGGCGAACCGGTCATCACCGTGCGCGGGCTGCGCAAGACGTACGGCTCCGTGGAGGCGGTACGCGGGATCGACCTGGACGTCGCGCCCGGGCAGGTATTCGCCTTCCTCGGCCCGAACGGCGCGGGCAAGACGACGACCGTCGAGATCCTCGAGGGCTACCGCCGCCGAGACGCCGGTGATGTGCGGGTGCTCGGGGTCGACCCGCAGCGCCCCACCACGGCATGGCGGGCGCGGATGGGCGTGGTGCTGCAGACCTGCCGGGTGCAGCCGGAGCTCACCGTGGGCGAGACGATGTCCATGTACGCCGGCTACTACCCGCAGCCGCGCCCGGTCGAGGAGGTCCTCGCGCTGGTCGGGCTGACCGACCTCGTGGGGCGTCGGGCCGGGAAGCTCTCCGGCGGTCAGCAGCGCCGGCTGGACGTCGCGCTGGCGCTGATGGGTGACCCGGACCTGCTGTTCCTCGACGAGCCGACCGAGGGGTTCGACCCGTCGGCCCGCCGCGATGCCTGGTCGATGATCTCCGGCCTGCGCGATCTGGGGAAGACGGTGTTCCTGACGACCCACTACATGGACGAGGCCGCGGCGCTGGCCGACCTCGTGACGATCATCGCCGACGGCCGGATCGTCGCGCAGGGTCCGCCGACGGCGATCGGGCGGAGTGAGGCGATCACCCATGTGGTCTTCCGGCTGCCCGCCGGCGTACCGGTCGGCGACCTGCCACCTGCGGTCGCCGCCAAGGCCGCCGTCTCCGCGGGCCGGGTGTCCCTCGCCGTACCCGATCCGGTGCCGCTCTTGCACGCGCTCACCGAGTGGGCGCTCGCGCGGCAGCTCACCCTTTCGGACCTGGAGGTGCGGCCGGCCAGCTTGGAGGACGCGTACCTGCAGCTGACGTCGTCGGAAGCCCGGTCGTGAACGGGCTCGCCTTGGTCTGGCACCAGTACCGCTACGACCAGAAGACCTTCTGGCGCGACCCGACCGCCGTTGGGTTCACGGTCGCGTTCCCACTCATCTTCCTCTTCATGTTCGCCACCATCTTCGGCAACGCAGAAAGCGTCGTCGGCGGCGTACGCATCACCAGAACGACGTACTACGTACCGAGCATCGTCACTTTGGCACTCATCGGCGCCACCTTCTTCAACCTGTCGATCACGCTGACCGAGCTGCGGGAGAGCGGCGTACTGAAGCGGGTGCAGGCGACTCCGCTGCCCAGATGGGTCTTCCTGGCGGGCCGAGTGATCACCTCGATCCTCGTCACCCTGCTGCTCACCGCCGTCGTCCTCGGCATCGGGCGGATCGTGTACGGCGTGGCGCTGCCGGGTCGGACACTGCCGGGTCTGCTCCTCGCACTGTTCGTTGGGGCGGCGACGTTCTGCAGCCTGGGTTTCGCGCTGTCCGGCCTCGTTCCCACCACACAGGCGGCACCGGCAGTCGTCAACGTCATCGCGCTGCCGCTGGAGTTCATCTCCGGTCTCTTCATCCCGAAAGAAGAGCTGCCGGACTGGATGGTCAGCGTCGCGGCGATCTTTCCGATCAACCCGCTGTTCGAGTCCATGCTCGCCACCTTCACTCCGGGCACGGCTGCGCCCGGGATCGCCTGGGGCGATCTCGCCGTCGTCGCCGCGTGGGGAGTCGCCGGCGCCGTCGCAGCGGCGTTCACCTTCCGCTGGGCGCCGCGCCGCAGTTGACCAAGAGCACCTCGATTGGCTACTTCCGCGTTTGGTCACCGGCTCGATTGGGACGAGTCAGTCGGCGTAGCTCTTCGGGCCAGCGGCTCCGGCTCTGCTCCGCCAACGCCTGGTCGACGAAGAATTCCTTCTTGGACCAGCTGGGCACCACCACGGCAACCCCTGGGTCGACGCCGGAGATTGCGGATACAGCAACCGTCGTCGCAGGCCCTGGCGGTTCCATCGGCTGGTCGTCGCACGGAGGCCGCACCCCTTGTCCGACGCTGCGACCCACGGGCACGCCGGTTTCGCTGTACAACCTGTCGCCGCCGGACGAGACCGCCGCCCGGCAGACTGTCGAAGCGGCATGACCAGCCCGCCACGCTTTCAGGGGAAGCTCAGCCGCCGGCTCCATCGGCGCAGCGTGCGGTGCAGTGCGACGACGGATGCGTCCGCAAGGTGCCAGCATGGCCCGATGAGCACCCAACGCACGGTCGGCGTGGGCATCGGCGCGGGCGAGCTGGCTACCGGCGACCCCGACGATCTGGCCACCGCGGACATGGTGCTCAACATCGGTCCGCAGCACCCGTCCACCCACGGTGTGCTGCGGCTGATCCTCACCCTCGACGGTGAGCGCATCGTGCGCGCCGAACCCGTCATCGGCTACATGCACCGCGGCGCGGAGAAGCTGTTCGAGGTTCGCGACTATCGGCAGATCATCGTGCTGGCCAATCGGCACGACTGGCTGTCCGCGTTCGCCAACGAGCTCGGCGTCGTCCTGGCGGTCGAGCGGATGCTCGGCATGGAGGTGCCGGCGCGAGCCACCTGGACGCGCACGCTGCTCGCCGAGTTGAACCGGGTGCTCAACCACCTGATGTTCCTCGGCTCGTACCCGCTCGAGGTCGGTGCGATTACGCCGATCTTCTACGCCTTCCGCGAGCGAGAGACCATCCAGGCGGTCATGGAGGAAGTCTCCGGCGGGCGCATGCACTACATGTTCAACCGCGTCGGCGGTCTCAAGGAGGAGCTGCCGGCCGGCTGGCTGGGCCGCACGCGGCGCGCTGTCGCCGACGTACGCCGTCGGCTACCGGACATCGAGAACCTTGTTCTCGGCAACGAGATCTTCCGGGCCCGCACCCGCGGGGTCGGCGTGCTGCCACCGGACCTGGTTCTTGCGTACGGCGTGAGCGGTCCCATTGCGCGCGCCTCCGGAGTCGACGTCGACCTTCGCCGCGACGAGCCTTACCTCGCCTACGGCGAGCTGGGCGACGCCGTACGAGTCGTCACCCGACGCGAGGGTGACTGCCTGGCGCGGTTCCAGTGCCTGGCCGAGCAGGTGCGGGTGTCGCTCGACCTCGCCGACGCCTGCCTCGATCGGATCGAGGAGCTGCCGCCTGGGCCCATCAACCAGCGGCTGCCCAAGGTGCTGCGGGTCCCCGAGGGCCACTACTACGCCTGGACGGAGAACCCGCTCGGCATCAACGGCTACTACCTCGTGTCGCGGGGGGAGAAGACGCCATGGCGGCTGAAGCTGCGGTCCGCGTCGTTCAACAACGTGCAGGTGCTTGCTCGCCTGCTGCCCGGGACGCTGGTTGCCGACATGGTGGCGATCCTCGGCTCGATGTTCTTCGTCGTCGGCGACGTCGACAAGTGAGCAGCCGAGTGAGCAGCCACGTGAGCGGACAAGTGACAGCCAACGTGAGCAACTCGTTGGAGGTGCTGGACTGGCGGCGCCGGGTGTTCGCGCTGTACGCCGACGTGCGCGCGACCGACGACCCGCAGGTGGCGCACGAGACGTGGCGGCAGGGGCGGGACGAGCTTTTTGCCACCCACCCAGCGTCCCCGCTCACTGCGGACAGCCGGGCGACGTTCAGCGGTCTTCCGGTCGCGCCCTACGACCCGCTGTGGCGCTTCGAGTGCACCGTGGACCGGGACGTCCCGCCGTACCGGCTCGAGGTTCCCTCGGGAACCGACGGCATCGTTGCGTTCGAACGGGCCGGTCGGGTGGAGCTGCCCGGGGTGGGCAGCCTCGACGTGTGGTGGTTGGCGTCGTACGGCGGCGGGGTGTTCCTGCCGTTGAAGGACGCCACCGCGGGACGGACCACCTACGGCGGCGGACGCTATCTGCTCGACACCGTCAAGGGTGCCGATCTGGGTGGTGACGTACGGAGCGGCGCGCTCGTCGTCGACCTGAACTTCGCCTACAACCCGTCCTGTGCGTACGACCCGGCCTGGGCCTGCCCGCTCGCGCCCGCCAGCAACACACTCTCCGTCGAGGTGGCCGCCGGCGAACGTGCGGCCACCTCTCTTCCTGCCGAGGAGTAGGGCCGAGGACTAGAGCAGGCCCTTCTCCTCCAGGTACTGCTGGGCGACGTCGGCCTCCTTTGCGCGCTCGGCGTCGACCTTTCGGTTCAGTTCGGCCAGGTCCTCGGTGGTCAAGACCGGGGCGAGCTTGTTCAGCGCCTCCTCCACTCCGGGCTCCTCGGCGACGGAGGCATTGGCGACCGGCACGAGGTTGTCGGCGTTCTGCAGGCCCTTGTCGTCCTCGAGGACAACCAGGCCGAACTCCGCGAGGGTGCCGTCAGTGGTCGCGACCAGGCCGAGCTCTGCCTGCCCGGACTGGACGGCCTCCTTGGTCTGCACGGTGTCGAACCCCAGCGGCTGCACCTTCTTGATCTCGATGCCGTAGACGTCCTCGAGGCCGGGCTGGCAGAACGGACGCTGCGGGCACTCCTCCACTGCGGCGAGCGTGATCGGCTCGTTGACCTTCTGCCCGAAATCGGACAGCGACTTCAGGTCGTTCTGCTGCGCGAACTCCTCGGACACCGCGAAGGCGTTCTGGTCGACTGCTGCCGCCGGTTCGAAGACCACGAGTCCCTGCTGCTCGGCGAGCCCGCGCAGCACCTCCATCGTCGCGTCGATGTCAGCGGAGGCCACCGGTTCGGCGTCCGTCCCGTTAACTTTGAGGTTGAGGAATTCCGCCAGCGTGGCGGCGTACTCCGGCACGATGTCGATCTGGCCGGACTCCAGCGCCGGCTCGTAGAGCTCGCGGTTCTGCACGGTCGTCACCTCGACGCCGTAGCCCTCCGCCTCGAGCAGTGCGGCGTACATCTCGGCCATCACCTTGCTCTCGGTGAAGGCGCCGGCCCCGATGGTGAGCTGGCCCTTCTCGGCGCCCTCACCGGTGGCCGGGGTACTGCCAGCCGTGGTCGTGGGGTTCGGCGCCGGCGGGGGCTGGGCGGCGTCGTCGAACGCGTCGCCGCCCCCGCCGCACGCGGCGAGCAGCAGGAGCAACAGCGTGGAGACGATCGCGGTGACTCCGCGCGGCAGCCCGCGCAAGCCTCGGGGAGACGACGTAGCGGTGGAGTTTCGTACGGACGACATGGCGCGCATGGGCGACCGCCTTCTGTGTCCCGCAGCACGGTAGGGCGCTGCGCGTGTCTAGGCGGGCACCGGACGGGTCCCGCGCAGTCCAGCCAACTACCCTCAGCCACTCCACGCCAACATCAGATGCCAGATCGTTACCG
>JBBSMJ010000019.1:0-10463 GCA_038233235.1 Actinomycetes bacterium
GGGCCGTCGCCCAGGCGATCCCAGGCGATCTCACCGTTCGAGGTGGCGGTGCGCCGTTGCAGCGTCCAGGCAGCGGGGTCAGACGGCATGCAGGATCTCTCCTTCGCGGCGGCGAGTCGATGCGTTCGAGCAAGGGGTGCGAGCGTTCCACTGCTGAGAACGCTCGCGAGTGGGCGATGGTGGTCGAGGTATGGACCAGCTCTGTCTAGACTTCGGACCATGACGATTGCCGCCACACCGGTACCCCTGTCCGAGGCCAAGGCACGGTTGTCCGAACTGGCCAGGCGGGTGCGCCAGCAGCACGAGCGGATCACCCTCACTCGCAACGGGGAGCCGGAAGCGGTCCTGCTCTCCGTGGACGATTTGGAGGGATTGGAGATGACTCTCCAGATCCTCGGCGACCGTGAGTCCGCTGCGCGCATCGCCGAGAGCCTCGCAGCGCTGAACCGGGGGGAGTCGGGTACCGACCTGGCGTCGGTCCAGGAGGAGCTTGCCCGGCGTCGAGTAACCGGCGCGTGAGTACTGCGCAGCCATGGTACGAGATCCAGTTTCTGCCGGCCGCCAGTCGGGCGATCTCGGACCGACTGCCCGAGACAGTGGCGGCAGCGGTGCTCGAGTTCTGCGCGGCGGCACTGACGGAGAACCCAGCCCGCGTGGGGAAGCCGCTCTACGGTCCGCTGGCCGGCTGCCACGGCGCTCGACGGGGCACCTACCGGATCGTCTACAGAGTCGCCGCCGATACGCGCATCGTGTACGTGCTCGACATCGACCACCGCGCCAAGATCTACCACCGGCCACCGGAGTGACGCCAGCGCTCGACGCCCCCGAGCGCGGCGCGGCAATATCGACGTGTGACCTATCGCGAGCATCCGTTGCCGCTGCTCGGCGCCGTGTTGTGGGAGAAAGGTGTGAGCCAGGCGCCGGCCCAATCACGGATCTTGCCGGACGGGTGCCTGGATCTGCTGTGGGACGGCCGCCGACTGTTCGTCGCTGGCCCGGATACGACCGCCCGCTGGCATGAGAGTCCAGCCGGCACCCGCTATGTTGCGCTGCGCTTCTCCGGTGGCCTCGGACCGGCGCTGCTCGGCGTACCAGCGAACGAAGTACGCGACCAGAGTCCCGATCTCGCGGACCTGTGGCCCGCCAAAAAGGTTCGGCTGCTCATGGACCGGGTCGCTGCGGACCCGGCGGCGGGTTTCCAGTCCTGGGCGCTCGAGCGGGCAACCACCTGCGAGACAGACCCGCTGGGACCGCGGGTCGTCGCGATGGCGGCGGCCGGCGCGTCGGTGGCGACCATGGCCGACCGGCTGAGTCTCGGCGTCCGGCAACTGCACCGGCGCTGTCTGCCGCTGTTCGGGTACGGGCCGCGGCGGCTTGCCCGGGTACTGCGGTTCGGCCAGGCACTGGCCGAGGCCCGGCGCGGCGTCGCGCTGGCGCAGGTGGCGGCGCACTGCGGGTACGCCGATCACGCCCACCTGACCCGCGAGGTGCGCGACTTGGCGGGGACAACCCCGACCGCGCTGCTGCACGAGTAGCCGGGCTGCAAGAGCTAGCCGGACGGTAGCGGGGAGAACAGGTCGACCGGTGTCCCGTCTGGGTCGTGGACGACGGCGTACCGCATGCCCCAGGCGGCATCCCACGGCGGCAGATGACCGGGGTAGCCAGCACCGGTGAGATCCGCCCACGCCGCGTCGACTCCCGCCGGCCCCTCGCACTCGAACGCCAACGCCACCCGGTGGCTGCTCTCCGTCGGCGCTCTCCAGGCCGGGTCGAAGGACCTGATGGTGTCTTGGGTGTCGAACGCCAGCTGGACGCCACCGCCGAGATCCACCCCTACATGTGATTCCTCGTCCGCCGCGGCGGGCACCGGTACGCCCAGGCGCCGGTAGAAGGTGAGAGTGGCTGCCATGTCGGCTACCACCAGTTCGATGACGGCTAGGCGCAGTTTCATGCGTCGGACGTTAGTCAGCCGCGACGCTCGCGTCTTGAACGATTCGGACCCGAACACAGCATCGCCCAGTCCGTTGATAGGGGGACGACCACTATGCGCCGTTTCACGATGGTCGACGTGTTCGCGGATCGGCCGTTCGCCGGGAACCCGCTGGCCGTCGTACTGGACGGCGAAGGGCTGTCTACGGAGCAGATGCTGCAGGTCACGCGATGGCTGAACCTGTCGGAGACGGTGTTTCTACTGCCGGTGACTGTGGAGGCGGCGGACTATCGCGTACGCATCTTCACTCCTGCCGGCGAGCTGCCCTTCGCCGGACACCCGACGCTGGGCAGCTGCCACTCCTGGCTGCGGGCCGGTGGCGAACCGAAAGACACCGGCGAGATCGTGCAGGAGTGCGGCGCGGGCCTGGTGCGCATTCGCCGCGACAAGACCGGGCTGGCCTTCGCCGCGCCGCCACTGCTGCGCTCCGGTCCGGTCGCGGAGACGTTGCTGGACGAGCTGGCGGAGGTGTTAGGGATCGGCCGCGACGACATCGTCGATGGACAGTGGGTGGACAACGGACCCGGCTGGCTGGCGTTGCTGCTGGAGGACGCGGAGACGGTCCTCGCCCTGAACCCCGATTTCGGCGCACACCGCGGGCGGGCCGGCCGCGAGCTCGGGCTTGTCGGCCCGTACCCGCCGGGCTCACCCTTCGCCTACGAGCTCCGTGCGCTCTTCGGCGGGGAGCACGGGGAGATGCGCGAAGACCCAGTGACCGGAAGCCTGAACGCCTCGGTGGCGCAGTGGATGGTGGCGAGCGGACGGTTCCAACCGCCGTACGTCGTCAGCCAGGGCACCCGACTCGGCCGGCGCGGACGGCCACGCATCAGCGCTGACGTCAGCGGCACCATATGGGTGGGCGGCGACACGGTTTCCCTCGTCGACGGGGAGATCGACGTGTGATCGACGTGTGATCGAAAGAGGCGTCGGTCACGTCGAAGGCGCGGACAAGTTTCCCGCCGGACGAGTTGTCAGGCATTCCGTGCGCTATAGCGCACGATCCGTCTGACAAGTGCGGGTCGCGTCCCGACATGGTTAGACGTTGAAGCGGAACTCGACGACGTCGCCGTCGGCCATCACGTAGTCCTTGCCCTCGATGCGCACCTGGCCCCGTGCCTTCGCCTCGGCCATCGACCCGGCGGCAACCAGGGCGTCGTACGACACCACTTCCGCCTTGATGAAGCCGCGCTGGAAGTCCGTGTGGATCACCCCGGCCGCCTCGGGCGCTGTCGCGCCCCGACGAATCGTCCACGCGCGGGACTCCTTCGGTCCGGCGGTGAGGAACGTCTGCAGCCCGAGGGTCGCGAAGCCCACCCGGGCCAGCAGATCGAGCCCGGACTCCTCCTGGCCGAGCTCGCGGAGCAGCTCGACCGCCTCCTCGGGCGGCAGCTCGACGAGTTCGGCCTCGATCTTCGCGTCCAGGAAGATCGCCTCGGCGGGAGCTACCAGGGCGCCTAGGTCGGCCTTCAGCGTCTCGTCGGAGAGTTCGTCGTCGTCGAGGTTGAAGACGTAGATGAACGGCTTGGCGGTGAGCAAGTGCAGGTCACCGAGGGCATCGAGGTCCACGCCGGCGCCGGCCGCAGTCGACGCCGTACGACCGGAGTCGAGAACCCCCCGCACCGCCTGTACGGCGTCGAGGACGGGGCGGCGGTCCTTGAGCGTACGGGCCTCCTTCTCCAGTCGAGGCAGCGCGCGGTCCACCGTCTGCAGATCGGCGAGGACCAGCTCGGTGTTGACCGTCTCGATGTCGTCCTTGGGGTCGACCCGACCCTCGACGTGGGTGACATCCGGGTCGTGAAAGGCGCGGATCACCTGACAGACGGCGTCGACCTCGCGGATGTGGGAGAGGAACCGATTGCCCAGCCCCTGCCCTTCTGACGCGCCCCGCACCAACCCCGCAATGTCGACAAAGGAGACCGTCGCCGGGACGACTCGAGCCGAGCTCAGCAGCTGGGCGAGGACCGGGAGCCGCGGATCGGGTACGCCGACGACGCCGACGTTCGGCTCGATGGTCGCGAAAGGGTAGTTGGCGGCGAGCACAGCGTTGCGGGTCAGGGCGTTGAACAGGGTGGACTTGCCCACGTTGGGCAGCCCGACGATGCCGATGGACAAGCTCACGGTGGTGGCTCCGGTGGTGGCTCCGGTGGTGGCTCCGGCGATGGCTCCGGTGGTGGCTCCGGCGATGGCCTCGATGATGAGGGGGCCTCGGCTGGCGGGCGTGGTTGGCCGGTTTTGTCGGACCCGCCTGTCAGCATGCCGCACATGGACCTCTCGCCGTTCACCGCACTGCTCATCGGGCTCGCCGCCGGTGCCCTGGTAGGGGCGCTGTGCGGCTGGCTGGCCGCTCGCTCGCGGCAGGCGGGCGTGGCGGCGGCGCTAGCGTCCGCCACCGCCGACCGCGACGCCGCGCGGGCCGAGCGCGACAGCGCCGGTGACCGGTTGCGACTCGAGGAAGTGCGGGCGGCCCGCCTCGAGGAGGGGTTGGAGCGAGAATTCGCCGCCGCCGAGCGGCGGGCCGAGGACCTGGCAACCGCTCAGCGGGTGCTCACCGACCAGTTCCGGTCGATGTCCGCGGAGGCTCTGGATCGCAACAACCGCAGTTTCCTCGACCTCGCCGAAACCCGGCTCAAGGAGGCGGGGGCGCGCGCCAGCGGGGAGCTGGACCAGCGGCGGCAGGCGGTCGAGCACCTGGTCGGACCGCTGCGGGAGACCCTCGGCAAGGTCGAGAGCCAACTACGCGAGCTGGAGACCGCTCGGGTCACCGCCTACACCGCCCTGACCGAACAGGTCGGATTCGCCCAACAGACGTCGGAGCACCTGCGGAGTCAAACGGCCTCGCTGGTCACCGCGCTGCGTGCGCCGCAGACCCGCGGCCGCTGGGGCGAGTTGCAGCTGCGCCGGGTGGTGGAGATAGCCGGGATGGACCGGCACTGCGACTTCCAGGAGCAGCCCAGCGCGGTCACGTCGGACGGGATGGTGCGTCCGGACCTGGTGGTGCGCCTCGCGGGCAACAAGCGAGTGGTCGTCGACTCGAAGGTGTCGCTGGCGGCCTACCTGGAGGCCGCGGAGTCCGACGACGAGTCGGTGCGCACCCAGCGTTTGCAGGCGCACTCCCGGCAGCTGAAGACCCACATCGACCAGCTCGCGGGCAAGGCCTACTGGGCCGCCTTTGCGCCCGCGCCGGAGTTCGTCGTGCTCTTCGTACCGGGTGAGGCGTTCCTCGCCCCGGCGCTGGAGTACGACCCGGGCCTGCTGGAGTACGCCATGGGTCGGCGCGTCATGATCGCAACGCCGACGACGCTGGTCGCCATGCTCCGCACGGTCGCCTACTCCTGGCAGCAGGCGGCGCTGACCGATAACGCGCGGGAAGTGTTCGAGCTGGGCCGCACCCTGTACGAGCGGCTGGGCATCCTCGGCCAGCACGTCGACAAGCTGGGCCGGTCCATCACCCGGGTGGTGGGCGACTACAACGCCACCGTGGGCTCGCTGGAGAGCCGGGTGCTGTCCACCGCACGACGGCTCAACGACCTCAAGGTGGTGGAGGCCGACCTCGTTGCGCCTACCGCTGTGGAGGACTCGACGCGGGCGGTCACCGCACCCGAGCTCATCACCGCCGCCGTCGACGCGCGGCAGGTGAGACTGCTGCCCGGCGTCATCAACGTCTTGGCCGACCCGGACGACGCCGATGAGTCCGACGCCGAAGAAGAGATAGAGAAGGGTCAAGGCGAGGAGATGGAGACGGACGAGCGGTACGGACTGCGCGCCACTCGCCATCCCCGCCGCCCGGGCGCCGGAGGAAACCCCAGCAAACGCCAGGTGTCAGGCGGCTGACCTGGCACTGCGGCGTGTCCCGCTCCGAGCGGCCGGACAGCCGCCTACGGTGGCGCGGTGAGCGACAGCACCGTCACCCAGGTGATCCACGTCCCCGACACGGCCGGGGGGCCAGGTGGCTGCGACGATCCGCCGCACTCGGAAGGGCAGCCGTCCTCTGCAGCGGTAGTGCGGCCGAGCGGAGCGACGCGCGGTCCGGGGCGTGCCGTCGGACAGGTGCGGCGGCGGCGCAGCTTGACCGTGCCGGCGGCTGTGCTCTGCGTCGTGGCGTTCACCCTGCTCGGCGCTGGCATCGACGTGCTGGTGGGACGCGGGCTCGGCATCCCCTTCGCTGTCGGATTCATCGTAGGCAGCGCGCTGGCCGCGGCCCGCGTACGCGGGAGTGACCTACTCGCCGGACCCGTCGTACCGCCGCTTGCCCTTGTAGGGGTGGTGGCGGCGGTCGCCCCGCTGCTTCCTGGCAGCAGCGGCTCCTGGCTCACCGACGTCATTGTTCAGGTCGGCACCGCGCTGGTCCTCGACACCCCGGTGCTCCTTGTCGGCACCGCCGTTGCCGCCGGTATCGCCGTCACTCGGCGATTGCGGCGGCCGGTGCGGCCGCCGCAGGTCAGCCGGCCCGCTTCGCGGCCTTGAGATCGCGACGCAGCTCGACAGGGAGTGCGAAGAGCAGGTGCTCCTCCGCTGACGTGACTTCCTCGACGTCGGTGTAGCCGCGCTCCGCCAACCAGGCGACGACTCCGCGCACCAGCACCTCCGGCACCGACGCCCCGCTGGTCACGCCAACAGTGCCCACCCCGTCGAGCCACCGCTCGTCGACTTCACCGGCGTGGTCGACGAGATAAGCACTCGAAGCGCCGGCCTCGAGGGCAACCTCGACCAGCCGCACCGAGTTCGACGAGTTGCGCGAGCCCACCACCAGCACCAGCTCGGACTGAGCGGCGATGTCCTTGACCGCGACCTGGCGGTTCTGGGTGGCGTAGCAGATGTCGTCGCTGGGCGGGTCGATCAGCAACGGAAAGCGTTCGCGCAGCCGGCGTACGGTCGCGTTCGTCTCGTCGACGGACAGCGTGGTCTGGGACAACCAGGCCACCTTCGCCGGATCCCGCACCTCGATCGAGTCGACGTCCTCCGGGCCGTCCACGAGGTGGATGTGCTCCGGCGCCTCCCCGGTGGTGCCCACCACTTCCTCGTGTCCCTCGTGGCCGATGAGCAGGATGTCGTAGTCCTGCGTTGCGAAGCGCTTGGCCTCTGCGTGCACCTTGGTCACCAGCGGACAGGTGGCGTCGATGGTCCGCAGCTCCCGGCGGCGCGCCTCCGCGTGCACGACCGGCGCGACCCCGTGCGCGGAGAACACCACGATGCTGCCCTCGGGCACCTCGTCGGTCTCCTCGACGAAGACCGCCCCGCGCTGCTCCAGGGTCGTCACGACGTGCTGGTTGTGCACGATCTGCTTGCGGACGTAGACGGGTGGCCCGTGCAACTCCAGCGCGCGCTCGACGGTCACCACCGCCCGGTCGACGCCCGCGCAGTAGCCGCGGGGAGCGGCGAGCAGCACGCGGCGGGAGGGTGTGGACACGTCGTCCATGGTACGGGGGACGCTCCTACGCTGCCCCTGTGGCGATGCAGACCTCCCCGGACACCCCGGTCCCCGTGCGCACCGTCGCCCACGCGATCGGCCAATGGGTGTCCCGGCTGGGCCGGGTGTGGGTGGAGGGCCAGGTGACCGAGGTCGTCCGCCGACCCGGTGCGGGCACGGTTTTCCTCACCCTGCGGGACCCGGTGGCCGAGGTGTCCCTGCGCGCCACCTGCGCACGGGCTGTCGTGGACGAGGTCGTGCCGCCGTTGACCGACGGCGCCCGCGTCGTGGTCCACGGCAAGCCCACCTTCTGGTTGGCGCGCGGCAGCCTGTCGCTGGCCATCGACGAGATCCGCCCGCTCGGGCTGGGGCTGCTGCTCGCCCGGCTCGAACGGCTCCGCTCCGTGCTTACCGCGGAGGGGCTCTTCGCCGCCGAGCGAAAGCGGCGGCTGCCTTTCCTGCCGAGCACCATCGGCCTGGTGTGCGGGCGCGGGTCCGCCGCCGAACGTGACGTGCTGAGCACCACCCGCAGGCGCTGGCCAGCCGTCCGTTTCCAGGTGGAGAACGTGGCGGTCCAAGGTCCGTACGCAGTCACCGAGGTCACCGACGCCCTGGGCCGGCTCGACCGTGACCCGGCAGTCGAGGTGATCGTCGTCGCCCGCGGCGGCGGATCGGTCGAGGACCTGCTGCCGTTCTCCGACGAAACCCTGCTGCGGGCCGTGGCCGCCTGCCGTACTCCGGTGGTCAGCGCGATCGGCCACGAACCGGACGTGCCCCTGCTCGACCTCGTGGCCGACGTCCGCGCCTCCACCCCCACCGACGCGGCGAAACGGCTGGTGCCCGACGTGGTCGAGGAGGCGGCGCGGCTGCACGCCCTGCGCGAGCGCGGCCGCCAGGTCGTACGGCACCGGCTGGCCGCCGAGCAGGCCGCGCTGGCGGCGCTCCGTTCCCGCCCGGTGCTAGCCGACCCTGCGGGTGCGCTGGCCGCCCGGGAGGGCGACGTCACTGCTCTGCGCGACCGTGCCCGGCGCTGCCTCGGCGGCCTGCTCGAACGAGCCGCCGACGACGTGCGGCACGCCCACGCCCGGGTGACTGCGCTGTCTCCGGCAGCGACCCTCCACCGTGGGTACGCCGTCGTCCAGCGTCGCGACGGCACGGTGCTGCGGTCCGCTGGCGACACGTCAGTCGGCTCGCCGCTGACCGTACGGCTCGATCGTGGCCGGCTCGCGGTGGAAGTACACGAGGTAGTCGACGGCTAGGGTTCCGAGCCGTGGCGGCTGACGCGGTGGGCTACGAGCAGGCTCGTGACGAGCTGGCCGACGTCGTACGTCGGCTGGAGAGCGGCGGCACCACGCTCGAGGAGTCGCTCGCGCTCTGGGAGCGCGGCGAGCAGCTTGCGCAGATCTGCCAGGAGTGGCTCGACGGCGCCCGGAAACGGCTGGACGCAGCGGTCGCTGCCGCACCACAGGGCCCGAACGAGGCCGGTGAGGTCAACCAGGACGCAGCGAGCGGGCGAGGGTCTCCAACTCCGCCCACTCCGCCGAGCCGGTGACCACCACGCTGGCTGCGTCGGCGCTGTTGTCGCTGGAGACAGCGGCCCGCACGAGCGAGCGCTGATCCGCATCGCCTGGGTCGTACCGCTGCCACGTCTGTCCAGCGAGCTCGACGCTCCCGGCCGACCGCCCCTGCCCCGTCACGTCGCGGACGAAAGCGGCTGCCGGACCATCGCTCTGCTCGACGGCGGCGTACTCGTCGTCGGGGGTGACGAAGCCGATGTGCCAGGTGGTGACACCGCTGGCGCCGCGCAGCCGAACGCTGGTCGACCGCCAGTCCGCCGGCAGTCCGGCTGGACCGAGTACCGGGTACGGCGCCTCCTCCCGCGCGGCGGCCAGCTGCGGGCGGTAGTCGACCACGGTGACCGGGGCGCGGTCGGCCCGCGGCGCGAGCAGGACGAGCGCCCCCGCGATGAGCACCACGACACCGAGGGAGCGGACCATGTCCGCGACCGTCTCCCGGCCGCGCCGTCGCCCGCTCGCCGAAGCTGTGCTTGCCACGCCCCCATCGTCGCCCACCCCAGGGCCCGGGCGCACCTTCCCGGGTGAGCCCGCGGCTACCATTCGCAGCGACCCGGGCGCCCCTGTCCCCGGAGCGCAGGAGCGGAGAGTCGATGACCGAGCACACCGTGCCTCCCGAGCTGGACGTGACGCCGCACGCCCCGGACCGCAACCTCGCCATGGAGTTGGTACGCGTTACCGAGGCCGCCGCGATGGCCGCCGGGCGTTGGGTGGGACGCGGTGACAAGAACGGCGCCGACGCCGCCGCCGTCAACGCGATGCGCCAGCTCATCGGCACCGTCGCCATGGACGGCGTCGTCGTCATCGGCGAGGGCGAGAAGGACGAAGCGCCTATGCTCTACAACGGCGAGCACGTCGGCGACGGCAGCGGCCCGGAGTGCGACGTGGCGGTCGATCCCGTCGACGGCACGACGCTCACCGCCAAGGGGATGACCAACGCGCTGTCGGTCATGGCGGTCGCCGAGCGCGGCGCGATGTACGACCCCTCCGCCGTCTTCTACATGGAGAAGCTCGTGGTCGGCGCGGAAGCGGGCGACAGCGTCGACATCCAGGCCCCGGTCGGCCACAACATCCGCGCGGTGGCCAAGGCGAAGGGCTGCGCCACAGACGACGTCACCGTCATGGTGCTCGATCGGCCCCGCCACGAGGAGATGGTGAAGGAGATTCGGGAGACCGGCGCCCGCATCGCCTTCATCACCGACGGCGACGTGGCCGGGGCGATCATCGCCGCCCGCCCGGGCACCGGCGTCGACCTGCTCCTCGGCATCGGCGGTACGCCGGAGGGGATCATCGCCGCCTCCGCGATCAAGTGCATCGGCGGCACCATGCAGGCGAAACTGTGGCCGCGAGACGACGCGGAGCGGGCCAAGGCGCGCGACGCCGGTCACGACCTGTCGCAGGTGCTCGGTGCCGACGACCTCATCACCAGCGACGACACGTTTTTCGCCGCCACCGGCGTCACCGATGGCGAGCTGTTGCACGGAGTGCGCTA
>JBBSMJ010000020.1:0-10355 GCA_038233235.1 Actinomycetes bacterium
ATCGGCGTCGATCCCCTTCTTCTTCGAACCGGTCGCCATGCGCTGGCCGGCCGAGCGCGGGGTGGCGACCCTGGTCGACGGTGGCGTGCTGTCGAACTTTCCGATCTGGCTCTTCGACCGCGGCGACGGCCGACCGCCCCGCTGGCCGACCTTCGGCGTACGGCTGTCGGCTCGTGACCGGGAGCCGCCGCGTACCGAACCCGTCAAAGGCCCGGTGTCGCTCGCCCTTTCTGTCGTCGAGACGATGATGGAGGCGCTGGACGCTCGTCATGTCGACGACCCGTGCGTGCAGGCCCGCAGCATCTTCGTCGACAGCGCGCACGTGTCCGCGGTCGACTTCGGGATCACCGAGGAGCAACAGCGGGAGCTGTTCGACCGCGGTCGTACTGCGACTGCCACATTTCTCGAGCGCTGGGACTTCCCGGCGTACGTCGAGCGCTGCCGCGCAGGTGAGGCGTTGTGAAGGTGTGGCTGCCTTTCTCGGATGCCGCACAGCAACTGGAGGAGGTGCCACCCGGTGTCGACATCGACGAATACGACGGAGAGGGCGCGGAGCCGGCGAGCATCGACGAGGTCGAGTTCTACGTGCTGCCCTACACCGGTGGGCCGCACACGGTCGACATCGCGGCGCGCATGCCGAGTCTGCGGATCATGCAGACACTGACCGCTGGGGTCGACCACGTGCGCGGCCAGGTCCCCGACGGCGTGGTGCTGTGCAACGCCCGCGGCGTGCACGACGCGAGCACCGCCGAGCTGGCGGTGACGCTGATGCTCGCCGCACTGCGGCAGGTCCCACAGTTCGTACGCGCCCAAGAGCGCGGCGAGTGGGTGTCGACATCCACTCCGGCGCTAGCCGACAAGACGGTGCTGATCGTCGGGTACGGGTCGATCGGGGCCGCGGTGGAGCGTCGCCTCGACGGTTTCGAGGTGGAGTTGCTGCGGGTGGCCCGGTTTCGACGCGATGGCGTCGCCGAGCTCGCCGAGTTGCCTGACCTGGTGCCGCGGGCCGATGTCGTCATCCTCACCGTCCCGCTGTCCGCGCAGACCCGCGGCATGGTCGACGCGTCGTTCCTGGCCCGGATGCGCGCCGGTGCGTTGTTGGTCAACATCGCGCGCGGCGCCGTCGTGGACACCGACGCGTTGCTCGCGGAGCTGTCGACCGGGCGCCTGCGGGCGGCGCTGGATGTCACCGACCCGGAGCCGCTTCCCGCCGACCATCCGCTGTGGCGCGCCGCCGGTCTACTGCTCACCCCGCATGTCGGCGGAAACACCTCGGCCTTCATGCCGCGGGCGCTGCGGCTGGTACGCGAACAGCTGCAGCGCTACGCCACCGGGGAACAGCTCGCCAACATCGTAGAGGGCTGACCTGCGCATCGGTGCGGCGAATAAGGCTCCGGCGAGTTAGCGTGGCGAGATGGCCGGACCGCCGGAGGAGCAGCGGGACCTGCTCGACTCCGGGACGCACCACCCGCCGGCTCGGTCGGGTCGTCGCTGGCTGGTGCTTCCCGTCGCCGTCGCGTTGGTCATCGCCGGAGTCGTCTATGCCGACCAGCGGGGCGCTCCTCGACCCAGTGACGACCGCGGCGTCAGCGTAGGCGACCAACTCGCCGTCCCGACCCCACGTGGATTGCTCGCCGACGCCGACGAGGCCGCGCGTGGGGAGGGCACGGACGCGGGGTCGGGGGAGTGGACCGCGGCGACCGCGCCCACCGCCGCCGATTGGGCCGTGCGCGGCTCCCTGCGGAACCTGCCGGCCGTACGCCGGCTCGCCGACCAGGTGTCGCGCGCTCACCCCTACCACCGGGCGCAGCTGCTGTACGCAGAGAACGTCGGGGACGGGCAGCTCGTGCTGACGTTGCTGCGGCTGGAGGATGCGAGTTCGCCCTCGCGTGTCATCGCGCTGTGGCGCCCGGCGGACGCCTCCGACCAAGAGTTCCAAGAGATCAGCCAGGTGCCCTTCACCGGGGACCAGCGCAGCGTGAGCTGGGCGCAGACGGCCGACGGAGTCTTCGCCGACGTGGTCGCCCTCGGCCCACCCGGCCAGGGGCACGCTCACGTTGCCGTACACCGGCTGACCGCCTCCGGACAGCTGGACCGAGCGGACCACCGCATGGACGCTCCGGACGGTGTGGTCGTGACCCGGGTTCCGGCGCGCTCTACCCGAATGCTGCGGGTGCGAGTTTTCACCGGGAGTCTTCGACTCAGCGACGGCCCGCCGACGTTGACCTCGGCCGACTCCGAGATCGACGCTGTCGAGGTGCCCGCCCGGGCCGTGGCCAGCCTGCCGCGACGGCTGCGTGGCCTTGGCCGCACCGCGGTACGCACCGTGGCGAGCGCCATCGGGGTGCATCCGAGCGAACTCGTCACCGTGACGTCGTGGGGTCGCACCCGTCTGCCCGCCGGGCGCCGGGTCGACACCGTGGCGCTGACGCTGCTCAGACGGGACGGCGGTGCGGTGCAGACCGTCTGGCAGGACGAGCGCCGAGGCAACCGCAGATCGGGAGGGTTCGTCGTGCCGCACGTGTTGGCCCGCCGGGTGCCAGCCGCCACTGCCCACCAGCTGCCCATCGCGTGGCTGGGCCGCGACGTGCTCGTCGTCGCTCCGGAGAGGGGGGCCGATGTCGTCCGGCTGAAGGTGCCAGGCCAGCCGGTCGTCGAGGCGCCGGTGCACGGCCGGCTGGCCCGCGTGGACTGGCCGTACGACAGAGGCCTCCGCGGCCTCCGCGTGCAGGCAGGCCGGGACGAGCCGGCGCTCGTCATCGCCGGCAATGCCGACGCCGAGGACCCCCTCGATGTCGGACGCGGTTGATGCCTCGGTGAGGTGATCGTGCCCACCACTGTTTGACACGGGCCGCACGGGTACTGCACGTTCGAGCCCTGCGCAGCAGGCGTCAGCCTTCCTTTCGGCAGTCAGGTAGGACCGATATGACCGAGCAGACCACCGGTGCCGGCGCCCTCGTCCGTTCCTTGGAAGCTGCCGGCGCCGACACTGTCTTCGGCATCCTGGGCGGGGCGATCCTGCCGGCGTACGACCCACTGCGCGACTCCCGGCGGCTACGGCACGTGCTGGTCGGCCACGAGCAGGGGGCCGGGCACGCGGCCGAGGGCTATGCCCTCGCCACCGGCAAGGTCGGCGTCTGCGTTGCGGCGAACGGGGCGGGTTCGACCAATCTGGTGACGCCGATCGCCGACGCGTACATGGATTCGGTGCCGCTTGTCGCCATCACCGGGCAGGTCCCGAGTTCCTCGATCGGCACGGATGCCTCGCAGGAGGCGGACATCCTTGGCATCACCCTGCCCATCACCAAGCACAACTACCTGGTGGCTGACGCGGCGGAGATCGCCCGCACCCTGGCGGAGGCGTTCCATATCGCCGCGACGGGACGGCCCGGGCCCGTGCTCGTCGATGTGGCGCGGGACGCGCTGGAGGCCGCCACCGCCTTCTCGTGGCCCGACCGGGTCGAGCTTCCTGGCTACCACCCCGTCACCAACCCGCACACCAAACAGGTACGGGAGGCGGCCCGCCTGCTCGTCGAGGCGCATCGCCCCGTCCTCTACGTCGGCGGAGGAGTGGTCAGGGCGGGAGCGCAGGCCGAGCTGCGGGTGCTTGCCGAGCTGACCGGGGCGCCGGTCGTCGCCACGCTGACGGCGCGGGGCGCCTTCCCGGAAAGTCACCGGCAGCACCTCGGCATGCCCGGCATGTACGGCTCGGTCGCCGCAGTCGCGGCGCTTCAGCAGGCCGACTGCATCGTGGCGCTGGCGACCCGCTTCGACGAGCGGGTGACCGGCCGGCTGGAGACCTTCGCCCGCGGTGCGGCGATCATCCACGCCGACATCGATCCAGCCGAGATCTCCAAGAACCGCCGC
Source organism: Actinomycetes bacterium (assembly GCA_038233235.1). Taxonomy (GTDB): domain Bacteria; phylum Actinomycetota; class Actinomycetes; order JBBSMJ01; family JBBSMJ01; genus JBBSMJ01. Next base: position 3,868 of record JBBSMJ010000020.1, read on the forward strand.
GCGGACATTCCCATCGTCGGCGACGTCCGCGAGGTGCTCGCCGACCTCGTCGTAGCTGTGCAGACCGAGCACTCCGCCGGTCGATCGACCGACCTCGGCGGCTGGTGGAGCGACCTCGACGGCTGGCTGACCAAGCTGCCTCCCGGGCATAGCGTGCCTTCGGACGGATCGCTGTCCGCGCCGTACGTCGTCGAGGAGCTAGGCCGAATCGCCGGACCGGACGCCGTCTTCGTCTGCGGGGGAGGTCAGCAGCAGATGTTGGCCGCGCAGTTCATTCGCCGCGAGAATCCGCACACCTGGATCACGTCGAGCGGTCTTGCCAGCAGGGGCTTTGCGCTCCCCGCAGCAATAGGCGCCAGGACCGGCCGACCCGACGCGGTGGTGTGGGCGGTGGAGAGCGACCGATCCTTTAGGGTGACCAGTCACGAGCTGGCCGCCTGCGCTGCGCAAGACATCCCCATCAAGGTGGCGCTGCTGAGTGCGGGGAATCTCGGGGGCTCCGCGCACGCGCAGGCGGTCCCCGACATCGCACGGCTGGTGGACGCCTACGGGTGTGTGGGTCTGCGCTGCGAGAAGGCCGGCGAGGTCGAGCGGATCATGGCGCAGGCCATGGCAGTGCACGACGTACCGGTTGTCATCGATTTCGCCGTCCAGCACGAGGCGGTGAGCTGGCCGGCCGTTCCTCCCGGAACCAGCGCGGCGGACATCGCGGCGGCGCGTCGAATGGCACCGGAGTGGGACGGCAAGGACGGGGGGCTCTGGTGAGTCGGCACACGCTGTCGGTGCTCGTGGAGAACAAGCCAGGAGTTCTGGCTCGCGTGGCGGGGTTGTTCTCGCGCCGCGGGTTCAACATCGACTCACTTGCCGTGGGGGCCACCGAGCACGCCGAGATCTCGCGCATGACGATCGTGATCAGCGCCGAGGACTCTCCGTTGGAGCAGGTGACCAAGCAGCTGAACAAGCTCGTCAACGTCATCAAGATCGTCGAACTCGACCCCGCGGCGTCGGTCCAACGCGAGCTGCTGCTCGTCAAGGTGCGGGCCGATCTGGCCAGCCGCTCCCACGTGCTGCAGACCGCGGAGGCCTTCCGCGCCCGGGTCGTGGATATGTCGCCGGACGCGGTGACGGTCGAGGTGACCGGCACCGTGCACAAGCTCGAGGCGCTGGTCCGCGCGCTGGAGCCCTTCGGGATCCGTGAGCTGGTGCAGTCGGGCATGGTGGCCGTGGCGCGCGGCCCGCGCTCGATGACCGACCGCGCGCTGCGTTCGGTCGACCGGCCCGCGTAGATGACCGACGCCGTGCTGCCGCCGGTGACCGACGTGTACGACGACGCCGACGCGGACCTGTCCCTCGTCCAGGCCCGCCACGTCGCGGTTCTCGGCGATGACGCGCCGGCGCTGGCGCATGCGCTCTGTCTCAGGGACTCCGGCGTCGACGTCCGGGTGGGCTTGGACGACGGATCTGTGCACCACGACGTGGCCGAAGCGGAGGGGCTGGTCGTCACCACGCCGTACGCCGCGTGCGAGGAGGCCGACCTCGTCGTGGTGCTGGGACCGGACCCGGAGCAGCCGGCGGTCTATGCCGCGGCAGTGCAGCCCAACCTCGTCGAGGGGGACGCGCTGTTCTTCGGCAGCGGCTTCGCCGTCCGCTTCGGTTTCGTCACGCCGCCTGACGGGGTCGACGTGTGCATGGTGGCACCGGCGGGACCTGGCGAGCTGGTTCGGCGACAGTTCGTCGACGGCCGCGGCGTGCCGGTGCTGGTCGCCGTCGAGCAGGACGCGTCCGGTGTTGCTTTCGACCTGGCGCTGTCCTACGCCCAGGCGATCGGCGGCACCCGCGCCGGCGCGCTGCGCACGACCTTCGCCGAGCAGGCGGAGGCGACGCTGTTCGGGGAGCAGGCGGTGCACTGTGGCGGCCTCGCCGCGCTGGTGCAGGCGGGTTTTGCCACGCTCACCGCGGCCGGGTACCGCCCGGAGGTCGCCTACCTCGCCTGCGTCAGCCAGCTGGGATCCATGGCAGAGCTGGTGTCCGCAGGGGGCCTGACCCGGATGCGGGAGGCGGTGTCAGCGACCACCGCGTACGGCGACTACACCCGCGGGCCGCGGGTCGTCGTCGGAGACCCGAGCAATCAGCAGTTGCGCCGCATCCTCGACGAGGTGCGGGACGGCACGTTCGCCCGCGAGTGGGTGCGGGAGTACGCCGATGGCCGGCCCGAGTTCCGGCGTCTCGCGGAGGAGAACCGTCACCTCCCGGTCGAGCGGACCGGGGGGCGGCTACGGCCGTTGCTGGGCTCCTAGCCGCCACCGCAGGGGGACAGACGGGGCGCATTACACTCGCGGACTCCGCCGCCGAAGGGTTTCCTTGCTGTGAGCTCACCTGTCGTGCTGGTGGCCGAAGAGCTGTCGCCGGCCGCTCTCGAGGTGCTCGCCGCTGACTTCACCGTGCGACATGTCGACGGCGCGGACCGGGACGCCCTGCTGCCGGCGCTGGCCGACGTCGACGCGCTGGTCGTCCGCAGTGCGACGAAGGTCGACGCGGAGGTGTTCGCTGCGGCGCGGCGGCTGACCGTGGTGGCCCGTGCGGGGGTCGGCCTGGACAACGTCGACGTGACCGCCGCGACCAAGGCCGGGGTCATGGTGGTCAACGCACCGCAGTCCAACATCGTCAGCGCCGCCGAACATACGGTTGGCCTGCTGCTGGCCTGCGCGCGCAACATCGCCGCCGCGGACAAGTCACTCAAGGGTGGTCGGTGGGAGCGCTCGCGCTTCACCGGCGTCGAGCTGACCGACAAGGTCGCCGGCATCGTCGGCCTCGGCCGCATCGGCATGCTCGTCGCCCAGCGGCTGGCCGCCTTCGACGTACGCCTGCTTGCCTACGACCCCTACGTGCAAGCCGCGCGCGCCGCCCAGGTAGGAGCGCGACTCGTACCGCTCGACGAACTGTTGCAGGAGAGTGACTTCGTCAGCGTGCATCTGCCGCGTACGGCGGAGACAGTCGGGCTCATCGGCGCGGAGGCGTTGCGGCTGGTGAAGCCGTCGGTGCGCATCATCAATGCGGCCCGCGGGGGCATCGTCGACGAGGAGGCGCTCGCCGCCGCGCTGCAGGAGGGGCGGGTGGCTGGGGCTGGTGTCGACGTCTTCGCCACCGAGCCATGCACGTCGAGCCCGCTGTTCTCCCTCGACCAGGTGGTGGTCACCCCGCACCTGGGCGCGAGCACCCACGAGGCCCAGGAGAAGGCGGGCACCGCCGTCGCCCGCTCGGTACGGCTCGCTCTTGCCGGAGAACTGGTGCCCGACGCGGTCAACGTGCAAGGGGGTGCGATCGCCGAGGACGTGCGCCCGGGGCTTCCCCTCGCCGAGAAGCTCGGTCGCATCTTCACCGCCTTGGCGGGTGGGGTGGCCGCCAGCATCGAGATCGAGGTGCGGGGCGAGATCGCCGCGTACGACGTCCGCGTGCTGGAGCTGGCGGCCCTGAAGGGTGTCTTCGCCGCTGTCGTCGAGGAGCCGGTCACCTATGTCAACGCACCGCTGCTCGCGGAGCAGCGGGGAGTCGAGGTGCGGCTGACCACCCACCTGGAGAGCGCCGACTACCGCAACCTCGTCACTGTGCGCGGGACGCTGCCCTCAGGGCAGGTCGTGTCGGTGTCCGGCACGCTGTCCGGTCGACGGCACTTGGAGAAGCTCGTCGACGTCGACGGGTTCGACATGGAGTTGGTGCCCACCGAGCACATGGCGTTCTTCCGCTACCACGACCGTCCGGGTGTCGTCGGCATCGTCGGACGCATTCTCGGCGAGCGTGCCGTCAACATCGCGGGGATGCAGGTCAGCCGCGATGCGCGCGGCGGCCACGCGCTGGTCGCGCTGACCGTGGACTCGGCGATTCCGCACGGCACGCTGGAGGAAATCGTCGAGGCGATCGGCGCGGAGAGCGGTCGCCTCGTCGACCTGAGCGAACCGGCGACCTGACGTCTCGAAATGGGGCGCCCGGTACCGTGAAAGGCATGACCTCGACCGCCGTCCATCCCCCCGAGCCCTCCACTGGCACGTTCGCCGTCGAGCCTGCGGCCGACCCGGCGAGCGACGAGCAACGAGCCGAGTTGCTGGCCAACCCAGGCTTCGGTCGGGTCTTCACCGACCACATGGTGACCCTGCGGTGGTCGCGCGAGCGAGGTTGGCACGGCGGGCGCCTCGCGGCGTACACCGCCCTGCGATTCGACCCGGCGGTCATGGCGCTGCACTACGGGCAGTCGATCTTCGAGGGTCTGAAGGCCTACCGCCAGCCCGATGGGGGTATCGCCGCGTTCCGGCCGTGGATGAATGCGCAACGTTTCGAGCGCTCCGCCGTACGCATGGCCATGCCGGTCCTCCCCGAGGGTGTCTTCCTGGAGGCGGTCGAGCTGCTGGTACGGACGGATCGGGAGTGGGTGCCGACCGCCGAGGATCACACCCTCTACGTCCGACCGTTCATGTTCGCCAGCGAGGTGGGCCTCGGCGTTCGACCGTCCGCGGAGCACCTCTTCGTCGTCATCGCGTCGCCGTCGGCCAGCTACTTCCCGCGCGGGGTGAAGCCGGTGACTGTGTGGCTTTCGGAGGACTACGTGCGGGCGGCGCCGGGCGGGACCGGCGAGGCGAAGTGCGCCGGGAACTACGGCGCGAGCCTCGTCGCGCAGCAGCAGGCGATCGCGGAGGGTTGCGACCAGGTGGTGTGGCTGGATGCCGTGGAGCGCCGCTGGGTCGAAGAGATGGGGGGCATGAACCTGTTCTTCGTGTACGGCGAAGGCGAATCAGCGCGGTTGGTGACGCCTGCATTGACCGGCACGTTGCTGGCAGGGGTCACCCGCGACGCGCTGCTAACCCTGGCGAAGGACCTGGGCTACCCCGCCGAGGAGGGCCGCATCAGTGTGGACGATTGGCGCGCAGGCAACGCTGACGGTTCCATTTCCGAGGTCTTCGCCTGCGGCACTGCGGCCGTCATCACCCCAGTGGGGATGGTAAAGCACGCGGCCGGCTCGTGGGAGGTGGGCGACGGCGAACCGGGCCCCGTGACCATGCGGCTGCGCCGGGCGCTGCTGGACGTCCAGCACGGTCAGACGGCGGACGAGCACGGCTGGGTTCACCGCATCTGCTGACGTCGGTAACCTCCGAGCGTGCGCATCGCCAGGTTCTCCGCCGCCGGTGAGGTCGGGTTCGGTCTCGTCGATTTCGAGGCCGGGGACACCTCCGCCGACGGCGCGACGGCAGCCACGGTGGCAGAGCTGTCCGGCCACCCGTTCGCTCCCGTCGTTCCTTCCGGAGTGCGACACCGCCTCGACGACGTACGACTGTTGGCACCGGTGTTGCCCAGCAAGGTGGTGGCCGTCGGGCGCAACTACGCCGAGCACGCTCGCGAACTGGGCGAGGAGACGCCGGAGGCACCGCTGATCTTCCTCAAGCCGTCGACCTCGGTGATCGGACCAGGCGACGCCATCGCCTACCCGAAGCAGTCCCGCCGCGTGGACCACGAGGGAGAGCTCGCGGTCGTCATCGGCCGGCTATGTCGCGACGTCCCGCCCGAGCGGGCGCAGGAGGTCGTGCTCGGTTACACCTGCGCCAACGACGTGACCGCCCGCGACCTGCAGCGAGGCGACGGCCAGTGGGCACGCGCCAAGGGCTTCGACAGCTTTTGTCCGCTCGGGCCGTGGGTGGAGACCGAGCTGGACGTAGCCGATGTGGCCGTTACCTGCACGGTCAACGGGGAAGCGCGCCAGGAAGGGCGGACCGCTCAGCTCACCCACGACATCCCGGCGCTCATCGCGTACGTCTCGTCAGTGATGACGCTGCTGCCGGGGGACGTGCTACTCACCGGCACACCGGCGGGCGTCGGTCCGCTGGAGATCGGTGACGAGGTCTCGGTCACGGTGGAGGGCATCGGGACGCTGACGAACCGGGTGGTGCGCCGTGACTGACTCAACGTCAACTGAGCCGTCGCCGTCGCCGGACCGGCCGGTGCGGGTGCGATTCGCGCCCTCACCCAGCGGCGACCTGCACGTCGGCAACGTGCGAACAGCCTTGTACAACTGGGCGTTCGCTCGACACAACAAGGGCACCTTCGTCTTCCGGGTCGAGGACACCGACCGCACGAGGGTCACCGACGAGCACTACCACGCCGCCATGGAAGTGCTGCGCTGGCTCGGACTGGACTGGGACGAGGGACCGGAGGTCGGCGGACCGCATGCGCCGTACCGGCAGAGCGAGCGCATGGATCTCTTTGCCGAGTGGGCGCAGCGTTTCCTCGACGACGGCCACGCCTACCACTGCTACTGCACGCCGAGCGAGCTCGAAGAGCGGCGGGAGGCGGCCCGCGCTCAGGGTCGCCCGCCCGGCTACGACGGTCGATGCCGCACGCTGACCCGCGAGCAGGTCGCCGCCTTCGAGGCGGAAGGCCGTACGCCGGTCGTGCGCTTCCGGGTGCCGGACGGGAGCACCACCTTCACCGACCTCATCCGCGGG
>JBBSMJ010000021.1:0-10309 GCA_038233235.1 Actinomycetes bacterium
CGCCCTTGAGTCCGATCTCGATCATGCGGTTGACCGCGTTGACGCCACCGCCGCCGATACCGACGACCTTGATGACCGCGAGGTAGTTCTGCGGTGCTGCCACGTTCGTAGCCTCTCGCCTCGGATCGGTGATCGTGCCGGCGGGCACGACCTGCTGAATCTGTGGGGAAGGGACGGATGCGCGGGTTCACCGCGTACCCTCACCGTCAAGTTGAGGGTTATACTTATGTCAACCTACCGGCTGTGCAGGACGCTAGAGGGAGGCTCCGCCCCGACCAACGCGACACGCCGTAGATAGTGCGGGATGGCTCAATCCCGCGAGCTGGCTCAGTCCAGCCGAGTGGTGGGCCGTTCCGGGGCGCTCACGTCGTAGACCGCCGCATCGAGCGGCAGCAGCGCGCGAAGCACCTGGGCCTTGCGCTCGCCGTCCTCCGGCCCGCCCCAGACGACGCTGTCACCGTCGACCAGCTCGAGGCGCACCTCGTAGGGTCCGTCGGCCACCACCGTCTGTACCTGCCGGGCGAGCTGCGGCGGTAACGCGACAACGACGGCAAGTCCCGCCTGCAGCGTCTGTGGCGCCGGAGCGGCGTCGTCGACATCGATCAGGGGTAAGCGGCCGGGCCGCCGCACCGTGTCGAAGGACACCCCGTTGCGGTCGACGAGAGAGAACCCCCCGTTCGACCTGGGAACCGCTGCGACCGGCTGCCGCTCGGCGACGATGACCTCGACGGTACCCGGCCAACGCCGGTTGATCTCCACTCCCGTCACCGCAGGCAGCCCGGCCACCCGGGCGCGGATGGCGTCGGTGTCCAACCGGGCCAGCGGGACGCCGCCGGGAACCGCCGCGGCTGTGCGTATCTCGTCCGCGCTCAGCCGCCGCTCACCCGCAACCTTCACCTCGCGTACGACGAGCAGGTCCGACCACCACACCGCCCACACCGCCCCGGCCACCGCACCGAGCAGCACGCTGGCCACCAGCACGAGACCGATCAGCCGCCGCCGTACCCGCCAGACACTGGTACGGCGACGCGGCCACGCCGTGCTTCCAGCGCAGGTCCTGGGATGGTCGCGGGTCGAACTCATGAGGCCCTCTCCTGGTCATGGAGCAGCGTCAGCACCTCGCCGCCGATCATGGTCACGTCGCCCGCACCGAGGGTCAGCACCACATCACCGGACCGGGCTCGCTCGACGAGCAGCTGGGCGACCGCGCTCCACGACGGCTCGAAGGTCACCGACCCGGACGGCGCCGGCACTGCCGCAGCGACGGAGGCGCCGTTGACGCCGGGGATGGGGTCCTCACCAGAGCTGTAGACCTCCATCACCACCACGTCGTCGGCCAACCCGAGCGCGGCCCCGAGCTGCGGGCCGAAAGCCGCAGTGCGGGTGTAGCGGTGCGGCTGGAAGGCGACGACGAGCCGGCCGCCACCGGCGACCTCGCGCGCTGTGGTCAGCGTCGCGACGATCTCGGTCGGATGATGGGCGTAGTCGTCGTAGACGCGTACCCCGCCGCGGGAACCCTTGAGCTCGAAGCGCCGACGAGTGCCGGTGAACGTCGCCAGCCCTTCCCGCAGGTCAGCACCGGAGTAGCCCAGCCCCTGGCCGGTCGCGAACGCCGCCGTGGCGTTCAACGCGTTGTGCCGACCAGGCATGAGCAACGACACCTCGCCCACCCGACGGCCGTACGCAACCACCTGAAACGACGACCGTCCGCCGCTCGTCGCCAGCCGATCCATGCGTACGTCGGCATCGGACCGGCTGCCGTACGTGCGCACGTCGAGACCGCGCGAGCGGGCGCGGTGAGCCAACCGGAGGGACCCGGGATCCTCCGCACAGGCGACGAGGAAGCCGCCGGGACGGATGCGGTCGACAAAGGCGGCGAAGGCGTCCTCGACGGCACGCGCGTCACCGTAGAAATCGGGGTGGTCCAGCTCGACGTTGGTCACGACCGCGACGTCCGGCAGGTAGCTCAGGAACGATCCGTCGCTCTCGTCGGCCTCGGCGATGAACAACTCCCCGGACCCGTTGTGCGCATTGGCACCGGAGTCGTTGAGGTTGCCGCCGATCGCGAACGACGGGTCGGCGCCGCAGTGCTGCAACGCGACGGTCAGCATGGACGTCGTCGTCGTCTTGCCGTGCGTGCCCGCGATCGTCACGCCGCGCCGTCCGACCATCACGGCGGCGAGCGCCTCCGCCCTCCGGAGCACCCGCAACCCCGTCGTCCGCGCATGGACGAGCTCCACGTTGCGCTCCGGGATGGCGGTAGATACGACGACGGTGTCCACGTCGGCGAGGTACGCCGGGTCGTGGCCGAGGTGCACGCGCGCGCCCAACGCGACCAACGCGCCCACTTCGCGAGAGTCCTTGATCTCGCTGCCGGACACCGAGATGCCCCGGGCGAGCATGATGCGGGCTATACCGGACATGCCGGCGCCCCCGATGCCGACAAAGTGCACCCGACCCAACTGCTGGGCAGGCAGGGGCTCGGCGGGCAGGGGCGTGCTCGCCGGGGCTTTGCCGGTCGACCTCACGAGTGGTCCCGCCGGGAGGAACCGGCGGCGGCAAGCACCATGTCCGCCAGTGTCTCGTCCGCGTCGCGCCGCCCGAAGGCCGCCGCTGCCCGACTCATCTCCGCCAGCCGCAGCGGGTCGGTGAGCAGCGGGATCAGCTCACTGCGCAGCCAGTCGGGGGTGAGGTCGGCGTCCTTGACCAGGAGGCCTCCCCCGGCACGCACCACCGGACGGGCGTTGAGCTCCTGCTCGCCGTTGCCGTGCGGCAGCGGCACGTAGGCCGCCGGAAGTCCGACCGCCGCCAACTCCGCACAGGTCATCGCCCCGCCCCGGCAGAGCGCCAGGTCGGCTGCGGCGTAGGCAAGCTCCATCCGGTCGAGGTAGGCCACCGCGAGGTAGCGCGGAACATCCGGCGCTGTGTCCGCGGCCGGGGGGGGGTCCGCAGTCGGGGCGGTCGGGAGATCGGGACGTACCTGGTGACCGTGACCGGTGGCGTGCAGCACCTGGATGCCCGCAGCGGCCAGGGCGGGGGCCGTCGCGGCGGCGGTCTCGTTGAGGCGGCGCGCCCCTTGGGATCCGCCGAAGACCAGCAAGGTGGGCAGCTGCGGGTGCAGCCCCAAGCTCGCTCGTGCCTGCTCCCGCAGCGCCGCGCGGTCCAAGTCGGCGATCGGCCGGCGCAGCGGCAGCCCGACGTAGCGGGCTCGGGGCAGCACTGTCTGCGGAGTCCCGACGGCGACCCAGGGGGTGAGCCGGGCGCCGACACGGTTGGCCAGCCCGGGCCGGGAGTTTGCCTCGTGCACGACGATGGGCAACCGGCGGCGGCGAGCCGCGAGATAGGCGGGGAGCGCGACGTAGCCGCCGAACCCGACGACGACATCGGCCCCCACCCGGTCGAGCACCCGGCCGGCAACGCGGACGGCGCCGGCCACCCGCCCCGGGACCAGCATCAGCGCGGGCGTCGCCTGCCGCGGCAGCGGAACCCGCGGCACCAGCTCTAGGTCGTAGCCGCGGGCAGGAACCAGCCGGGCTTCCAGGCCGGTCGCCGTACCCAGTGCGGTGATCCCGATGTGCGGATCGCGACGGCGCAGGGCGTCGGCGACCGCGAGCGCCGGCTCGACGTGGCCGGCGGTCCCACCCCCGGCCAGCACGACATGCACCGCTCAGTTCCCCCGCAGCCGGGCGGCGGTACGGCGCAGCGGGCCGGCCGGGCGGCGGGCCATCGCTTCCCGCGCCCCGGGCTCCGCACGAGCAAAGGAGAGCAGCATGCCCAATGCGAGCAGAGTGGGGAGCAGGGACGAACCGCCGTAGGAGACCAGCGGCAGCGGGATGCCCGTGATGGGCAAGATGCCGAGCACCGCGCCCATGTTGACCATCGCCTGGACCAGGAACCATGCGGTGGCCGCCCCCGCGGCAAGTCGCACGAACGGGTCGGTGGAGCGGCTGGCAATTCGTACGCCGGCATAGCTCAAGGTGGCGAACAGCACGAGCACGGCCAGGGTGCCGACCAGCCCGAGCTCCTCGCCGATGATGGCGAAGATGAAGTCGGTGTGCGCCTCCGGGAGCGAGCCCCACTTCTCTCGACTCCCGCCCAGGCCGAGACCCCACCACCCGCCGGAGGCCAGCGCGAAGAAGCTGTGTGCGGCCTGCCAACCGGAGTTCTCGTAGTCGGCGAACGGGTCGAGGAAGGAGACGACCCGGCTCACCCGCTCGGGGTTGTCCCGGACAAGCAGGACCAGCACCGCTCCCACGGCGACCGCCAGCCCGGAGAACAGCCGCAGCGGCGCGCCGACGACCCAGAGCAGGGCGAAGACGATCGCAAGGAGCACCAGCACGGTACCGAGGTCGCCCTCGAGCAGAACCAGGCCGACGGTGACGGCGGCGACCGGCAGGAGTGGGACGAGCAGATGCTTCCACTGCGTGAGCAACCGGCGTTTGCGCGCGAGCAGGTCGGCCCCCCAGAGCACCAGCGCCAGCTTGGCCAGCTCGGAGGGCTGGAGCCGGAACGGGCCACCGAAGTCGATCCAGTTGCGGTTGCCTCGCACTTCGACGCCGACGCCGGGCACGAGGGTGAGCGCCAGCAACACCAGCGAGGCCAGCAGCAGCGGATAGGCCAGCAGCCGGTAGGCCCGCGGCGGCAGCCGCGAGCCGATCCACAGCAGGGGCAGACCCAAGGCGACCCACATCGCCTGCTTCTGCGCGATGGCAAAGGAGGATCCCGAGGAGCTGAAGGACGTCACGCTGGAGGCCGACATCACCATCACCAGCCCGAGCAGGGTGAGCAGCACAGTTGTGCCGAGCACGAGCAGGTAGGACGTCAGCGGGCGGTCGAGCAGCCGTGCGTAGCGTCCGAGGACGGCGCGCACGGAGCTGGGCGCGGGCGCCGTCGACTGCGCAGCACTCACGTCTCGGCGAGGTCGCGCACGGCAGCCGCAAAGGCGTCGCCGCGGGCACCGTAGTTGTCGAACATGTCCATGGACGCGCATGCCGGCGCCAGCAACACGGTATCGCCCGGGTGAGCCAGCCGCGCCGAAGCCTTCACGACAGCCGCCATGGCCACAGTCTCCGTCTCCGCGACCTCGACAACGGGCACATCGGGCGCGTGTCGCGTCAACGCCTCCCTGATGTCGGCCCGATCGCGCCCGAGCAGGACAACCGCGCGCAACCGCTCGCGGGTGTCCGCGACCAGGTCGTCGAAGCGCGCGCCCTTCGCCAGGCCGCCGGCGACCCACACCACCGACGCGTACGCCGCTATCGACGCGGTGGCGGCGTGCGGATTGGTCGCCTTGGAGTCGTCGACCCAGCCCACGCCGGCGATGTCGGCGATGTGGGTGATCCGATGCGGCTCGGGGGCGAAGCCGCGCAGGCCGGCCCGGACGGCGGACGGCGGCACGGTCCGGCCGGCGCCGAGTGTGCGGGCGAGCGCGGCGGCGGCGAGGGCGTTGGCAACATTGTGCGGCGCGTACGGCCGGACGTCGTCGAGAGTGGCGAGCTCGACTCCGCCGTCGCGACCGACCCGGTGGGCGGCGTCGACCTCGGCGACGCAGTCCAGCAGCACACCGTCGGCAACGCCGAGCTGACCGGCTGCCGGCGGACCGAGGGTGAAGCCACGCACCCGCTTCTTGCCGGCGGCGAGCCGAGTGGCCACCGGGTCGTCGGCGTTGTGCACGGCGTACGGCTCCCCCCGGTAGACCAGCCCCTTGGCGGCGGCGTAGGCCTCCATCGACCCGTGCCAGTCCAGGTGGTCCGGCGCGACGTTGAGTACCGCCGCCGCGTAAGCCTCGACCGACGTGGTCCAGTGCAGCTGGAAGCTGGACAACTCCACGGCGAGCACGTCGTACGGCGGGTCGGCGAGCACCGCGTCGAGCAGCGGCGTGCCGACATTGCCCGCGGCGACCGTTCGGTGACCGGCGGCGGTGATCATGGCGGCGAGCATGCGGACCGTCGTGGTCTTGCCGTTGGTGCCGGTCACCGCGAGCCACGGCGTACGCCGGTCGGCCAGCCGCCACGCAAGCTCGACATCCCCCCAGACCGGCACCCCGGACGCGGCAGCCGCCTGCGGAAGCGCCGCCCACGGAGAGAAGCCGGGTGACGTCACGAGGAGTTGAGTCTCCGCCGGTAGACCGGGCGGCACCGCGTCGCCCAGCAGGACCGTGGCGCCGCGGGCGCGCAGATCCGCCGCCCTCTCCTGCTGCCAGTCACCCGTTTCCTCGTCGATGACGGTGACCTGCGCACCGAAGCGCAGCAGCACGTCGGCGACGGCGTAGCCGGTCGCCCGGATGCCCGCCACACAGACGTCGAGCTCGCCCCACGGGGAAGCCCGCCCGGCCGCGGCGAGCCAGTCCGGAGGACGGCTCACCCGGTGACCCATTCGCCGTAGAACGCGCCCAGCCCGACCGCCACACACAACCCCGCGATGATCCAGAACCGGACGACGATGGTGACCTCGTGCCAGCCGACCACCTCGAAGTGGTGCTGCAAGGGCGCCATCCGGAACATGCGCTTGCCGGTCAGCCGGAAGGACCCGACCTGCAAGATGACGGACAGGGTGATGATGGCGAACAGGCCGCCGAAGAGCAGCAGCAGCACCTGGGTGCGCGAGGTGATCGCCAAGCCGGCGAGTGCTCCCCCTATCGCCAGCGAGCCGGTGTCGCCCATGAAGATGCGCGCCGGCGCGGCGTTCCACCACAGGAATCCGAAGCAGGACCCCATGAGGGCGGCGGCAACCACCGCCAGGTCGAGCGGGTCACGCACCTCGTAGCACTGGCTGTCGAACACGATGCCGCACCGCTGACCAAACTGGAAGACGCCGACCAGGACATACGCCCCAGCGACCATGACCGACGTCCCGGTGGCCAACCCGTCGAGTCCGTCGGTGAGGTTCACGCCGTTCGAGGTGGCCGCGATCATGAGAAAGGCCCAGAGCACGAACAGTGGCGGGGTGAGATAGAAGGCGGTGTCGCGGACGAAGCTGAGGTATTCCGAGCCGGGCGTGAGCCCCGTGGGGTCCGGAAACTGCAGGGCGAGCACCGCAAAGGTGATACCGACAATGGATTGCCCGATCACCTTGGCACCGCTTCGCAGGCCCATGCTCCGCTGCTTGCTGATCTTGATCCAGTCGTCGAGGAAACCGACCGTCCCGAGCCCGGTCATCAAGAACAACACCAGGACGCCGGAGACGGAGGGGATCGTCCAGGTCGCCACGTGCGCGAAGCCGTAGGCCACCACGGTGGCGACGATGATGACGGCGCCACCCATGGTGGGAGTGCCCCGTTTGATGTGATGCGTGGTCGGACCGTCCTCGCGGATGAGTTGGCCGTAGCCGCGGCGCTGGAACAGTCGGATAGCGAACGGGGTGCCGAGCAGGGAGATCAGCAGCGCCGCCGAGGAGGCGAAGAGGATTCCCCTCACGAGAACCCCCCGGAGCCGGAGGCAGGCGCAGTCATGGCGAGCAGGGACTCACCGACCCGCTCGAGGCCGGCGGCGCGGGAGGCCTTGACGAGCACGACATCCCCGGGAGCCACCTCGGCGCGCAGCAGCGCTAGGGCCGAATCAGCGTCCGGGACCATCGCCGACTCCACCGGCGAGTTCTCCTGGGTCGCGGCGGTGTGCACCCTGGCCGCCGCGTCCCCGATCGCCACCAGCCGGGAGACGCCCAAGCGGACGGCGAGGCGACCGACCGCCTCGTGTTCCTCGGCAGCGGCCGCACCGAGCTCGCGCATCTCTCCGAGGACCGCCCAGCTGCGACGCCCGCCGGCCATGGCCACCAACGCCTCGAGGGCCGCGCGAACCGAGTCGGGGTTGGCGTTGTAGGCGTCGTTGATGACAGTCACCCCGTCGGCGCGCTCGACCACCTCCATCCGCCAGCGGCTGGCCGGCACCGCCTCCGCCAGCGCGGCGGCTACCTCGGCAACGGGCATACCGAGTTCTCCCGCGACGCAGGCCGCGGCGAGCGCGTTCGGGACGTGGTGCGCGCCGTACAGCGGAAGGTGTACGGCCGCCTCGCCCGCGGGCGCAACCAGCACAAAGGACGGTCGCCCGCGGGGGTCCAGCGACACCGACCGGGCGACCACGTCCGCCGAACCCCGGGCCGCGCTCGTGGCCGCGACTTCGACGGCGAAGGTGGCGATGCGAGCGCTGGTGCGGGCGGCCATCGCGGCGACCAGTGGGTCGGCGGCGTTGAGGACAGCCAATCCCTCGGGAGGCAGCGCCTCGACCAGCTCGCCCTTGGCCCGCGCCACCGCATCCTTGGACCCGAACTCCCCCAGGTGAGCTGCGCCAACGTTGAGGACGACGCCGATGCGGGGCGGAGCCAGCGCGCACAGGGCGGCAATGTGTCCGGCCCCCCGGGCGCCCAGCTCGAGCACCAGGTGCGCCGTGGAGCGGTCGGCGCGAAGCACGGTGAGCGGGACGCCGATCTCGTTGTTGTAGGACCCGGGCGGGGCCACCGTCGGTCCACGCTCGGCCAGCAGGTGGGCCAGCAGATCCTTGGTGCTGGTCTTCCCCGAGGAGCCGGTCACCCCCACGACGGTCGCCGCGGTCAGCCGATCCGCGACGTAGCGGGTCAGCCGGCCGAGCGCCACCAGCACGTCGCCGACGACGACGGCCGGCTGACCGATCGGCCGACCGGCGAGGACAGCGACGGCACCCGCGGCGACCGCGGCGGCGGCGTAGTCGTGACCGTCGGCCCGTTCCCCCGGTAGGGCGACGAACAGGGCACCCGGCGCGACCTGCCGGGAGTCGACGACGACCGGACCGGTCACCCGGTCCGTGGCCTCCGGTACGCAGTTCAGCTCACCGGCCGTCGCCGCCGCGACGTCGGCCAGCGAGAGCTCGATCACGCCGGAACCTCCGCCAGCACGGCGCGGACGACTCGACGGTCGTCGAAGGGCAGGACCGAGCCGTCGACCTCCTGGCCCGTCTCGTGACCCTTGCCTGCCACGAGCAGCGTGTCACCGGGGCGGGCACGGTGGATCGCCTCCCGGATAGCCGCGCGCCGGTCACCGACCTCGATGACCTCCGCACGGTGCAGCGCCGGCACCTTTCTCGCGCCCGCGAGCACAGCGGCGCGGATGGCCGCTGGCTCCTCGGCGCGGGGGTTGTCGTCGGTCACCACAACAATGTCCGCGGAGCGTGCGGCGATCTCGCCCATCAGCGGTCGCTTCTGCCGGTCCCGGTCGCCGCCGCAGCCGATCACCAGCAGCAGCCGCCCGCGGGTCGCCGGGCGCAGCGCGGCGACGGCGCGGGACAACGCGTCCGGGCTGTGGGCATAGTCGACGACCACGGTGAACGGTTGGCCGTCGCCCACCCGCTCCATGCGCCCCGGAACGGACACCTCGGACAGGCCGAGTACGGCGGCTGCCCCGTCGACGCCGGCCGCGCGTAGCCCCGCGACCGCGAGCAGCGCGTTGGCAACGTTGAAGTCGCCGGCCAATCCGATGGCCACCTCCATGTCCTGCCCGGCGGGACCGCGGGCGCGGAAGCGGGAGAGACCGGAGCGCTCCGCCACGACCTCGCTGGCGCACCAGTCGGCCGGAGCATCGGGTGCACCGCCTCCGACGGAGACCGTGGTCACCGGTACGTCGACCGTCGCCGCCAGGCGGCGGCCGTACGCATCGTCGACGTCGACCACGGCCTGCCGGCAGCGTTGGGCGGTGAACAGCGATGCCTTGGCGGAGAAGTAGTCCTCCAGATCGGCGTGGAAGTCGAGGTGGTCCGCGCTCAGATTGGTGAAGAGCGCGACATCGAAGACCAGCCCGCCGACTCGGCCGAGGGCGAGCGCATGGCTGGACACCTCCATGGCAACAGCAGTGACGCCGCGCTCGCGCATGACCGCGAGCAGCGCGTGCAGGTCGGTAGCCTCCGGCGTCGTCCGCACGCTGGGCGTCACGTCGTGGCCGATGCGGGTCTCGATCGTCCCCAGCAGACCGGTGCGATGGCCCGCGGCGCGCAGGCCGCCCTCGAGTAGGTAGGCCGTGGTCGTCTTGCCGTTGGTCCCGGTGACGCCGATCAGCAGCAGGTCCCGTGCCGGCTCGCCGTAGACCCAGGCGGCCAGCTGGCCGAGCCGGGCACGGACGTCCGGGACGACGAGGACGGGCGTGCGCGTGTCGCCGGTCGCTGCCGCGGCGATCGCCTGCCCGGCAGGATCGGTGAAGACCGCCGTGGCGCCGGCCGCTACCGCCTGTCCGGCGAACTCGGCCCCGTGCCCGCGCTGGCCGGGGAGCGCGGCGTAGACGTCACCGGGCAGCACGTCGCGCGAGTCGTGGGTCACGCCGGTGACCACCGCGCCGGTCACTACCGCGCCG
>JBBSMJ010000022.1:0-10251 GCA_038233235.1 Actinomycetes bacterium
AAGACGTGCGCCGTCGTCGCACCGGAGCAGCCGCCGATGTCCCACCATCCGTGGCCGGACACGTCACCCGAGGAGTAGTGCGGGTTGTCCTTGCCGCTGTACGGAGTGCACGCCAGCGCTGTTGTCCCCGTGGACGCGTCCCGCGCTGCGCGAGGCCATCACACAGCCGTCCGGCTGTGGGCCAGCGACCGGGCCAGCTCGTCGAGCAGCTGGCCGTAGGCCGCCGCTGGGCCGCCGCGGGGCGTCCGCTGTCCGCTTTCCCAGCGGAACACGGTCGCCGGGCTACCGGCTCCAACCGCGCGGGCAACCTCCCTCAGCGAGAGGCCCGCTTCGAGTCGAAGCGCGCGGGCCTCCCCGGAGGCGGCCCGGCGACGGGCCGACACGAGCCACAGCAGGTGCGCCTGATCCGTCATGCGCCAAGCATCGCCCGCAGGGGAACCGTCAGACAACACCTTGACATTGCCGTGTCGGATGAGCAAGCATGGGAAGGTGCTGCCCATCCGACGCCCTACCGTCGCCGGCATGTTCGAGCCCCATGCGGACGCGCCCCCGGACTGGACAGCCGTCCTCTGGCCCGACAGCGAACGCGGCCCCTGGCTCATCCGGCTGCTGTGGGCGCCGGTGGTCGGGCGCGTCGAATGCGTCGGCGTCGAAGTGCGCAGCTACAGGGAGACGGACGAGGACTGGCCGCCGGAGTTGCCCCGGTGGGACGAGGACCCTCCGCCGCTCACAACGAGTCTGCTGCGCGGCGTGCCCCTCCACACGATCGTGACCGATATCCGCCGGCAGGAGGCGGCCGGCAGCCGGGAACTCGGCCAGTGGATGAGCGATCAGCCCGAGTTCGCGGACGCGGCGGCTCAGGACGGCATCCGGCGTGCCATGGCCGCCTGGGACCTTCCGCGAGGGGCTCCCGAGATGCTGAACGAGACGGCGCGGGTGTACAGCGCGGCTTGGCGGCGCGGTGAGGCCCCGACGAAGGCTGTCGCCGCGCGCTTCGTCATCAGCGAGAGCGCCGCCGCGAAGCGCGTCAGCAGGGCGCGCGCCGCCGGTCTCCTACCGCCGACGACGCGAGGGCGACCGGCCGCCGGTCCGGGTCGGACGCAGCCAGCGACAGGGGAGCGGCCATGAGGGGCAGCATCATCAGACGGGGCGCGTCCTACTCCGTCGTCGTCGACCTCGGGCGCGACCCGCGGACCGGTCGGCGCCGGCAGCGCTGGCACTCGGGGTATCGGACCAAGCGGGAGGCCGAGCGGGCCGCCGCTGAGTTGGTCGGCGCGGTGAACAGCGGCGGTTACGTGCCCCGTTCCCGGCAGACCCTCGACGGATTCGTAGCGGAGTGGCTCACCGCGGTCGAGCCGACCGTACGCCCGGCCACACACCACAGCTACGCGCGCAACCTGCGGCTACACGTGCTGCCCACCCTCGGCGGCAGCCCGCTGGCCGCGGTGGACGGCGGCAGCCTCAACGGCCTCTACGCGCGGCTGCTCGCCGAAGGGCGCAAGGACTACCGCGGCGGTGGGCTGTCGCCGCGCTCCGTCCGCTACGTGCACACCATCGTGCACCGGGTCATGCGGGACGCGGTGCGGTGGGGACGCCTGTCGAGGAACCCCGCGGACGCGGCCGACCCGCCGCGGGCGGCCCCGGCGGGCGGGCCGGGCATGGTGACGTGGACCGCGGCCGAGCTGCGAACGTTCCTCGACGCGACGCGCGGCGACCGGCTGCACCCGGCGTACCTGCTGTTGGCCACGACCGGCATGCGCCGCGGGGAGGCGCTCGGGCTGCGATGGGTCGACCTGGACCTCGACGCCGCGCGGGCGGCGATCCGCCAGACCGTCATCACCGTCGACCATCAGCCTCAGCTCGGGACGCCGAAGACGGCGAAGGGCCGCCGGACGGTGACCCTGGACGCCGGCACCGTGACCGGGCTGCGAGAGCACCGCAGCCGCCAGGCCGCCGAGCGGCTGCTGATGGGCGCGGGCTGGACCGACCGCGGGCTCGTGTTCACCCGGCCCGACGGTGGGCCGCTGCACCCGGAGCGGTTCACCCGCGGGTTCGTCGACCGGGCGAGGCGGGCCGGCCTGCCGCGGATCAGACTCCACGACCTGCGGCACGGCTGGGCGACGATGGCGCTGGCCGCCGGTGTGCACCCGAAGATCGTTCAGGAGCGGTTGGGTCACGCCGGCGTCGGCATCACGCTGGACATCTACAGCCACGTCACCGCGGGCCTGCACGGCGACGCCGCGGAGAAGGTCGCGGGCCTCGTTTTCCCCGCGCGTTAGCAATCCGTTAGCAAACGGGGGCCGGGCCGGTCCGCACATGGCCGCTGACCTGCGGTTTCTCCGTGTCCGAGGGGGGACTTGAACCCCCATGCCCTTTTGGGGCACTAGCACCTCAAGCTAGCGCGTCTGCCAATTCCGCCACCCGGACGTGGATGCGACGCCCCGCTCCAACGAACTCGCCGCGGCGTACACACTAACAAAGGAACGCCTCCTGACCGCCGAGCCATCGGCGTACGGCTCGGAGCTGACAGGCAGGATGGGGACCCCCTGCCGTACCCCGCACACCGCACACACCGCACACCGCACACGGAGGAGTCGAGCGTGACCGACCAGCCCACGCCGCCAACCGCCACCGCCGAGGACGAGGTCGTCGACCTGTGCCGGGACCTGATCCGGATCGACACTTCCAACCCGGGCAAGCCGGAGCGGCCCGCGGCGGAGTACGTCGCCGAAAAGCTCGCGGAGGTCGGCTTGGAACCCCAGCTGTACGAGTCCGAGCCGGGTCGGGCCAGCGTCGTTGCCCGGATGGCGGGGGAGGACAGCAGCCGCGGGGCCCTGCTGGTCCACGGACACCTCGACGTCGTACCGGCCAACGCAGCCGACTGGCAGGTCGATCCCTTCGCCGGAGAGGTCAGGGACGACTGCCTCTGGGGGCGGGGCGCCGTCGACATGAAGGACATGGACGCGATGACGCTTGCCGTCGTACGCGACCGGATGCGGAGCGGCCGGAAGCCGCCGCGTGACGTGGTGCTCGCCTTCTTGGCGGACGAGGAGGCGGGCGGTACCAAGGGAGCGCACTGGCTCGTCGAGCACCATCCAGAGCTGTTCGAAGGGTGCACGGAAGGCATCAGTGAGGTGGGTGGCTTCAGCTACCAGGTGAGCGACGACCTGCGGCTGTACCTCATCGAGACGGCGCAGAAGGGCATGGCCTGGATGCGGCTGCGCGCCCGGGGGACGGCAGGACACGGCTCGATGGTCAACGACGACAACGCGGTCACCGCACTCGCCGAGACCGTGGCGCGGATCGGGCGGCACGAGTTCCCGCTCCGCGTGACGAAGACGGTGCGCGCGTTTCTCGAGGAGGTCTCCGACGCGCTCGGTGTCGAGCTCGACCCGGACGACATGGGCGCCACCGTCGCCAAACTCGGCACGCTGTCCCGCATCATCGGCGCCACGCTGCGCAATACGGCCGCGCCGACCATGCTCGAGGCCGGCTACAAGGTCAACGTCATCCCCGGGGACGCGACGGCGTACGTCGACGGGCGTTTCCTCCCCGGCTATGAGGAGGAGTTCCTCGCCGAGATCGACGAGCTGCTCGGCCCGCGCATCGAGCGGGAGATGGTGCACCACGACATCGCGCTGGAGACCGAGTTCGACGGGGCGCTGGTCGACGCGATGGCCGCCGCGCTGCGGGCCGAGGACCCGGGGGCCCGCGCGGTGCCGTACTGCCTGTCCGGGGGCACCGACGCGAAGTCCTTCTCGCTGCTGGGAATCCGCGGGTTCGGGTTCTCCCCACTGCGCCTCGACCCGGAGCTCGACTTCGCCGGCATGTTCCACGGCGTCGACGAGCGAGTGCCGCTGGACGGGCTGCGGTTCGGCGTACGCGTTCTCGACCGTTTCCTTACCGGCTGCTGAGCCGGGACCCGGGTCAGCCGGTTCGCACGACCCGGATGATGCGGCGGCGCAGCACCACCCGGCGCTGCCCGTCGGGGTAGAGCCGCAGCCGGGCCAGCTCCCAGTGGCCGTACTCCGCCCGCTCGGTGAGCAGTCGGCGGGCGTTCGCGCGGCTCGTCCCGCGCGGGAGCCACAGCTGCTCGTACTCGTACTCCGCCATCGCTGGACATTGTGGCGTCCCCACGCCGGTCGTGGTGCCGGTAGCGTCCGCACCATGTCCGAATCCCCGGTGCCCTCCAGTGAGCAGGTCCGCGACGCCGCCGAGAAGTTCAAGGCGGCCATCGACGCCCATCTGGCGGCGTGCGAGCAGCGTTCCGGTGACACCGATCCAGCGGTGCAGGAGGCGTACGACGAACTGCGGCAGGCCGGTCTTTCCTACGACGACCTGCTCCTCGACGCCTACGAGGAAGTCACGCCGTTCGAGGCGCCCGACGTCACCGACGAGGAGGAGTGGGCGGCGCTCGCGGAGGCCGGCACCGTGTTCGACCGACTCTCCGTGCTGTCGCGGCGCGACTTCACCGTCGCCGACCCGGCGGAACTCATCGAGGCGGGGAGGGCCGCCTACCTGGAGCTGTTCCCCGACGATGTCGAGGCGCAGGCCGACGAGCGGGTCACCGACCCGGGCGTCGCCGTACAGCAGATGCTCCAGGCCTACGGCCAGGAGGGCGTCGAGGAACGCGCCGACGACTCGGGACTGGTGCCCGAGGGATCCACCACCTGGGTGCTGGCCGGCTCGGAGCCGCCCGCCGATTGGCGGGAGCAGGCTTTCGCCGGCGCCCACCCACGACGGCTGGTCGCCCGCTACGACGAGGTCTTCGAGGAAGGCAACGACACGGCGTACGGCGACGGCGCGGGCTAAGCGTCGCCCTCGGGCGCCGCCCGGTGCAGCCGCCGGCTCGGCCAGTCACTGGTCCGGCCGAAGAGGGTGAGCAGCGTCGGCATGAGCATGGACCGTACGACGACCGCGTCGAGGAGGATCCCGACCGCCATCGCGAACGCCAGCTCACGGAACGAGCGCAACGGAACCAGTGCGAGCAATCCGAAGCTGACGGCCAAGGTGATCCCCGCCGCGGTGATGGCCCGGGTCGACTGGGGAAGCGCCACCTCGATGGCTTCTCGCAGCGGGCGATGGCGTGCCTCCTCCCAGATGTGGCCGACACCGAAGATGTTGTAGTCCGACCCCAGCGCCACGAGCAGCACCGCGGCTGCGAACGGCACGTAGAACGTCAGGCCGTCGTGGCCGAGCAGGTCCTGGAAGACGAACGTGGTGAGCCCGAGCGTCGCGCTCAGCGCGAGCAGGCTGCAGCACAGCAGGTACAGCGGGGCCACCAAAGCGCGCAGGAACAACACCAGCATCAGCAGGTTCACCACGAGTGCGGCGAGCGCGATGCGTCCCATGTCGTCGGTCGTGGACGTCACGATGCCCGTCGCCAAGGCGGTGTCCCCGGCGAAGCCGACTCGCACGTTCTGCAATCCGGCGGTCCGCAGCAGTTCGGGCAGACGCTGCTGGATGGCGCGCAGGTCTTCGACGGCACCGGCACCCAACGGCGGATCGTTCATCACCATCAGATAGCGGGCGGCATTGCCGTCCCGGGACAAGACGATGCCGTACTCCTCGGCGAAGACCTGCTCGCCGGGGCCGAAGACGCCGGCCACGCCCTCCTGCTCCTCGAGGAGCCCGTCGAGGCGCACCAGCTCGGGGCGCCGTTCGGTCACTCCCTCGGCCTCCACGAGCAGGACCGTGGGCGACAGGATCCCCTGGGCGAAGCCGGCCTGCGCAGCGGCGGCCGCCCGCTGCACCTCGTTTCCGGGAGGAAGCGACGGCACGAACCCGAGCCCCAGCCCCAAGTGACCCAGCGGGAGGGAGGCGAAGATCAGTCCCGCGGTGCAGGCGGTCAGGATCACGGCGGCGCTGCGCCGACGGGTGAGCATCCGCACCAGCCAGCCGGGGCGATCCCGCGCCGGGCGCTCGGTCGATCCGGCCGCCGCGAACCGTCCCGGCCAGAACATCCAGCCGCCGACGATTGCCATCACCGCGGGCACCAGCGTCACCGACACGACGAGGCCGACCAGTACGGCGAGAGCCATGCCCGGACCGAACGCCCGGAACAGCGCGGAGTCGGCGACCAGCAAGGAGGCGGTCCCGGCCGCCACGGTCAGCCCGGCAGCGGTCACGATCGGCGTGAAGGACGCCGTTGCCCGGTGGGCGGCCGTCAGCCGGTCGTCCCCCGCCGCGACGCGCCGGCGCAGCCCCGAGACGTAGAAGATGACGTAGTCGGTGACCACCCCCAGCTGCAGCGCTACCAGCAGCGGCTCCAGCTCGCTGGGCACGGTGATCCCCAGCGCCTCCCCGAGGCCACCGGCCACCCGAAGCGTGATGAGAAAGGACAGACCGGCGGTGAGCAGGGTGAGGAGGGGAGCTACCAGCGAGCGGAAGTTCAAGGCGACGATCAGCACGATGGCGGCGAGGGTGGCGCCCTCGACCAGTGGCAGAGAGTCCTCGACGATGCGGGCCTGCTCCACCCGAGCCGGCACCGACCCGGTGATACCGACGACATCGTCCTGTTCCCGCTCCAGGAAGCGGTCGACGTAGTCCTCGGCCACTTGCTGCTGACTGGCGAAACCGACCCATTGCGGCATGAAAAAGTAGGTGAGCAGGGTGGTGCCGCTCTCCAAGCTGGAGGGAAAGAGGCCAAACGTGTTCGAGATCGGCAGGATACCGAGCAGCGGCTCGACGTCCTCGTAGTCGCCGCGAGCCAGCGCCGCAGTGTGGACCGCAGCCTCCGCCGGCGCGAAAGCGGACAGCCCGTCTGGATCGCGCTGCACCAGGATGGTGCGGCTGATCAGCGGGAAGCCGAACGCCTGGATGTCCCTGATCTCCGTGTCGATCGCGGGAAGGTCAGGGGGGACAAAACCGTCGATGCCGTCGCTTTGCGCCTGCGACAGGCTGGGGAGCCACATCGACACCGCGACGGTCGCGGCGATCCACCCGAGCACGATGAGGAAGCGCAGCTTCACCACGACGGTGGCGTAGCCGGACGCGATCCGCCCGACCGGCCGCGGCGCCGCAGCGCTGCCAGGCTGCGGGGGATGCACAGGGCGCGTGGCGTCCATTGCGGACCGTCAGTGCCGGCTGGCGCCGCGCGAGCGGGGGCGGCGTACGCCGAGATGGTCGAGCTGAGTGTCGGCCAGGGCACGGACCTGTCCGGCCGCCAGGTCCCGCCACGGGTCGCTACTGACCCTGCGCAGTCGGTCGTAGGGCAGGGACTGCAGGGCCTGCTGCGCGAGGTAGCCGTCGACGTCGCCGCCGTCCCCCGCAGAGAGTGCCTTGCGCAGCGTGCGCAGTTCGCGGGCGCGGGCGAGACGAGGCGGGAGGTAGGCGAGCAGCAACGGCAGGGTGGGCATGAGCAGGACCGCCAGGCCGAGCAGGATCGCAATCCGTTTGACGGTGCCCTCGGCGTCCGCGCCACTCGTACGGATGTCCTCCGCCGTCTCGCGCACCTGCATGCCGAGCTGTCGCGGCACTTCCCCGATGAACGGGATGTCGCCGAGCGAGGCGATTCCCTGCCCGGCGCTGTCCAGCGCCATACCGGACTCCACCACCGTGTCGGTGAGGGCGGTGAGCTGCCACACCGCCCATCCGGTGAGCAGCGCGACGACCATCCACAGCAGCACCCAGAAGGTCACCAGTCCGTCGACGACGCGCAACGTCCCGCCACTGACACCCCGCAGCAGAAAACCCATTGGCCGCCCCCTTTGCCGCCGAAGGTACTCGGGGCACGATGCGCCCGTATCGTCGGACTCGACCCGGCGGTCAGGAGGACCCATGGATGACGACCAGCACAACGGGTCGAAGGTCTCCAAGTTGTTGTGGGCAGTACCTGCGCTCACCTTCCTGGGAGGACTGGTGCTCGGCGGCGTACTCGTCGGGGTGGCGGGGGACAAGGACGCCGACACGACGCCCGACGACCGGCCAGCTCCAACGGCGCCGGCCCCGGCGAACGGCCAGGAAGGCGTCACCGTCGCGGTGCCCGGCCCCTGCCTGGAGGCGGTCGACCGCGCCGAGGCGGCACTGACGCTGGCCGCCGACGGGCTGAGCGCCCTCAGGGAGTTCGACCCGCGCCGGCTCGGCGACGTGGTCGACCAGTTGCAGACCATGGAGCCCGAAGTGCGCCGGCAGGCGGCGGAATGTCGCCGGCAGGCGGCGTCACTCCGAACCCCTTAGCAACGTCGCCAGCCGAGTACGCCGGGGGCGCGCGCCGATCTGGCCCACCGCGCGGGTGAGCGCCGGACCGGCGGCGTGGACGACCGACAGGTGTCGGCGCGCCCGGGTGAAGGCGGTGTAGACCAGCGGACGGGAGAGCATCCCTGCCGCGTCCCCGGGCAGCACGGTGATCACTGCCGGCCACTCCGAACCCTGCGCGCGGTGCACCGTCAGGGCCCAGCCGTGGCGCAGGTCACCGCGGGCGGCAGCCGGTACGGTCACCGGCCCGGAGGGGAAGTCCACGGTGACCGTGCCGGCGCGACCACCGGTGACCACGCCCACCTCACCGTTGGCGAATCCTGCCTCCGCGTGGTTGGCGGTGGCCACCACCCGGTCGCCGGGGTCGAAGCCGGCGTGCTCGCCCGGCCCCGGATTGAGCCGCTCCTTGAGCGCTGCGTTCAGCGCGACCGTCCCGGCGGCGCCCCGGTGCACGGTGGTGACCACCTGCACGTCCCCGGCCGGAATGCCCAGCGCCCGCGGGATGGAATCGGTCATCAGTTGCAGGACCCGCTGCGCTGCTGTCCGGCTGTCCGCGGCGGGTACGACCACCACCTCCCGGTCGGGGGAGTCCACCGCCGGGAGGTCGCCGGCGCGGACGGCGGTGGCCAGCCGCGCGATGGCACCGCCCTCGGCCTGCCGGTAGAGGGTGGCCAGCTCGGTCACCGGCACCGCATCCGAGTCGATCACATCGGCGAGCACCCGACCGGGGCCGATGGAGGGCAGCTGGGCCGGGTCGCCGACGAGCAGCAGATGGCTGCCGTCGTCGACCGCCTCGACGAGGGCGGCGGCGAGCTCCACGTCGAGCATGGACGCTTCGTCCACCACGATGACGTCGGCGTCCAGCGGCCAGTGCTCCCCCCGCGCGAAACCTCCCGTCGTGCCCTGCGCCCCCAGCAACCGGTGCAGGGTCGTTGCCGGCGCGTCGGCGAGCTCCTCCAGCCGCTTGGCGGCCCGTCCGGTCGGGGCGGCCAACGCCACTCGGGCGCCCGCCCGGCGGGCGAGGGCGACCACTGCGGCGACCGTGCGGCTCTTCCCGGTGCCCGGGCCGCCGGTGAGGACGCTCACCCCGTGCGCGGCAAACCCCGCCACCGCCGCGCGTTGGGTGTCGTCGAGCCCCTCCGCGACCGCGCCCACGTCCTCCGGCCGGCAGACCGGGGCGGCGGTCTCCAGCAGCCGGCGCAGGCCCTCGGCGACAGCCTCCTCGGCCATCGCGTAGCGGATGAGCCCTAGGCGCCCACTGCCGGCGGAGTTGCCGGCGGAGTTGCCCTCGGAGTGGCCGTCGGAGCTGCAGTCGAACTCGGTCACTTGGCCGTCGTCGAGGGCGGCGCGCACCGCCGCGGCCGCCTCGCCCACGGCGTACGCCGCGAGCGCGGAGACCACGGTGGCCGCCGGCATGACGGTGTGGCCGTCCCTGGCTCCGCGGCTGAGCAGCCACACCACCAGTGCCCGGCCGCGCCGGCCGTCGTGCGGGTGGGCGGCCGAACCTAGGAGGTGACGGGCGAAGGCGTCGGCCTGGGCGGGGGTCACGTCCCGCGCTCCGAGCAGCCGCCACGGGTCTTCCTGCAGCGCCGCGGCGGCGGAGCGGCCCAGCACGTCGACGGCCCGCGCCGCCACCCGGGCCGGAGCCCCCGCGGGGACCACCAGCTCGCAGACGGCGTACGCCGGAGCCGCGTCGGCGAAGCCCTCGACCAGCCGGTCGGCCCGCTTCGGCCCGACGCCGTCGATCCGGGCCAGCCGCTCGACGGTCACGTCGTTCGGGGAGGTGATGCCTGCCGCGGTCAGCCGTTCGGCCACCGCTCGCCCGAGCCCGGGCCACAGTCCGGCGGCGCAGAACGCGGCGAACACGTCGCCACCAGCGGGTCCGGGGTCGGTCGTCATCGCGCTGCAGCGTAGGGGAGGAGCGGGCGGATGCAGCCGGTTGTCCCCAGGGGGCCGCCAGCGCGGGACTCAGGCCTCCGGGTAGCCGGTCTCCGGCTCGGAGACGTCGTCCAGCGCCTCCCGGATCTCCGTCGGCAAGGTGACCGCCTCGCTCGC
>JBBSMJ010000023.1:0-10248 GCA_038233235.1 Actinomycetes bacterium
CTCCGGAGGGCTCGGCATCCTGGCGGGTGACCACCTCAAGGCGGCCAGCGACCTCGGCGTCCCGATCATCGGCGTCGGCCTGCTCTACCGCCGCGGCTACTTCCGCCAGTCGCTGTCCCGGGAGGGCTGGCAGCAGGAGCGCTATCCGGTGGTCGACCCCAACGCCCTTCCGCTGGCGCCCCTCGGCGAGGACACCGGCGACCTGGTCAAGGTCACGGTGGGCCTGCCCGGCGGGCGCCGTCTCGTCGCGCAGGTGTGGAAGGCACAGGTGGGCCGGGTGCCGCTACTGCTGTTGGACTCCGAGGTCGAGGACAACGAACCCGCCGAGCGCGACGTCACCGACCGGCTGTACGGCGGCGGCTCGGAACACCGGTTGCTCCAGGAGATGCTGCTCGGGATTGGCGGCGTACGCGCGGTTCGCGCTTACTGCGCGCTGACCGGCGGGCCCATACCTGAGGTGTTTCACACCAACGAAGGCCACGCCGGTTTCCTCGGCATCGAGCGCATTCGGGAACTCACCGATGACCATGGCCTCGACTTCGCCGGTGCCCTCGCGCAGGCCCGCGCCGGGACGGTATTCACCACCCACACCCCGGTACCGGCAGGGATCGACCGGTTCCCCCGGGAGCTCGTTGCCGCACACTTCGGCGGGGACAACGCGAGGTCAGGTGTCCCCGTCGACCGGCTGCTCGAGCTCGGCCTGGAGCCCTCCGGCGGTGATCCGGGCGTGTTCAACATGGCCGTGATGGGCATGCGGCTCGCGCAGCGGGCCAACGGGGTGAGCGTGCTGCACGGTGCGGTGAGTCGGGAGATGTTCGCCGGGCTGTGGCCGGGTTTCGACCACGCCGAGGTGCCGATCGGGTCGATCACCAACGGCGTCCACGCGCCGACGTGGGTGGCCAAGGAGACCTCGCACCTTGCCCTGGACAAGAGCGGCTCTGCCACGGCGGTCAACCAGCCCGAGGCGTGGGCGGCGTTCGAACGGGTGTCAGACGCCGACCTCTGGCAGCTACGCCGAACCCTGCGTGCCCGCCTGGTCCAGGAGGTGCGCGAGCGGTTGCGGGACTCGTGGTTGCAGCGGGGGGCCAGCGAAGCCGAACTCGGCTGGGTCGACTCGGTGCTCGACCCCGAGGTGCTCACTCTCGGCTTCGCCCGTCGGGTCCCGGCGTACAAGCGGCTCACGCTCATGCTCCGCGACCCCAAGCGGTTGACCTCGCTCCTCTTGCACCCGGAACGGCCCATCCAACTGGTCATCGCCGGCAAGGCGCACCCCGCGGATGACGGGGGCAAGCGGCTTATTCAGGAGATCGTGCGCTTCAGCGACGATCCAGAGGTGCGCCGCCGCATCGTCTTCCTGCCCAACTACGACATCGGCATGGCCCGCCACCTCGTGTCCGGCACCGACGTGTGGCTGAACAATCCGCTGCGTCCGCAGGAGGCCTGCGGCACGTCGGGCATGAAGGCGGCTCTCAACGGCGGGCTCAACCTGTCCATCCGCGACGGCTGGTGGGACGAGTGGTTCGACGGGGAGAACGGCTGGGCCATCCCCTCCGCCGAAGGGGTGAGCGACGACGACCGCCGCGACGATCTCGAGGCGGCGGCCCTGCTCGACCTCATCGAGGCGTCGGTGGCCAAGCGCTTCTACGATCGCGACGCGGCCGGGTTGCCGGTGCGTTGGCTGGAGATGGTGCGGCACACGCTGCAGTCCCTCGGTCCCAAGGTGCTCGCTTCCCGCATGGTGCGCGACTACGTCACCGGGCTGTACGCGCCGGCTGCGGTCTCCTCACGGCAGCTCGCCGAGGATTCTTTCTCCGGGGCGCGCGAGCTGGCTCGGTGGCAGCAGCAGCTGCGCGCGGGTTGGGACGGCGTACGCGTCGAGCACGTGGAGTCCTCCGCGGTCGGCGAGGCGACTCAACTGGGCAGCACTGTCCCGCTGCGCGCCGTGGTCTCCCTCGGGTCGTTGTCGCCGGACGATGTCGAGGTGCAGGCGACGTACGGCGGCGTCGACGAGCGCGACGAGCTGGTCGCCCCTGCGTTCGTCTCGCTGCGGGTCGCCGAGCGGTACGACGATGGTCGCTATCGCTATGAGGGAGAGGTACCAGCCGACCGGCCCGGCTCGTTCGGCTACACGGTGCGGGCGTTGCCCAGCCACCTGCTGCTGTCCGCCATGACCGACCCGGGGCTGGTGGCGCTCCCGGTGACCGCCCCTGTCGATATGTCCGCCGACCTGCGCTGATTGCCCGGTACCTCGCTCGGCACTTGCGCCTGCGTGGTTAGGCTCGCCGGCCAGGCGAAGCGGAGGAGCGAGCGTGGCTGAGTACGTACAGGTATCGGTCGAGGACGGCGTCGCCACGATCCGGCTGGACCGACCGCCGATGAACGCGCTCAACGCGCAGGTGCAGGAGGAGCTGCGCGGCGCCGCCCACGACGTGGGAGAGCGGCGGGACGTCCGCGCCGTCGTCCTCTACGGCGGCGACAAGGTCTTCGCCGCGGGGGCGGACGTCAAGGAGATGGCGACCATGTCCTACGTCGACATGGCGGATCGCTCGACCGCCCTGCAGTCGTCGTTCACCGCGGTCGCCCGCATCCCCAAGCCGGTGGTGGCGGCAATCACCGGCTACGCGCTCGGCGGGGGCTGCGAGCTCGCGCTGTGCGCGGACTTCCGCGTCGCCGCCGACGGCGCCCGCCTCGGCCAGCCGGAGATCCTGCTCGGGCTCATCCCCGGTGCGG
The DNA here is from genome assembly GCA_038233235.1 of Actinomycetes bacterium. GTDB lineage: Bacteria > Actinomycetota > Actinomycetes > JBBSMJ01 > JBBSMJ01 > JBBSMJ01. The sequence goes on from JBBSMJ010000023.1 coordinate 2,731, forward strand.
GCGGAACCCAGCGGCTGCCCCGACTCATCGGGCCGGCTAGGACCAAGGACCTCGTCTTCACCGGTCGCATGGTGGCTGCCGACGAAGCGCTGGCCCTCGGTCTGGTCGACAAGGTCGTTTCAGCGGGGGAGTGCTACGCCGCGGCGCTCGCCCTGGCCGGCCGCTTCGCCACCGGACCGGCGTACGCCCTGCGGGCGGCCAAGGAGTCCATCGACCGTGGCCTCGAGGCCGACCTCGATACCGGGTTGGAGATCGAGCGGCAGCACTTCGTTGGACTCTTCGCGACCGAGGATGCGCGCGCCGGCATGACGAGCTTCGTCGAGCAGGGCCCGGGCAAGGCCACCTTCACCGCCCGCTGAGCCATGCACGCGCGTCGGTCTCGCCGTCCGTCGCCCACGACAGCCACCCGGTCGATCACGCCGTCCGCCGCCCACTTTCCTCGCCCGCCCACACTTTGCTCGTTGGACGTGGCCACATTTCGTACAGATCTGGCCCCAGACGTACGCTTGGGCGAGCAAAGTGCGCGGTGACAGTGCCAGGGCCACGCGCCAGAGCGCGGTCGCGGGCTCGGTTGAACCGTTCGCGGAGCATGTCCGGGCGATGCACCGCCTCGAACCACGTCCAGCGGAAGACTTCCAGGCCAAGGTCGCGCAGCGCATCCTCGCGGCGCTTCTCAGCCCACACTGCGCTAGCGGCGTCCGCGTTGCTCGTGCGTTGCAGGAAGTATTTCCCTCTGCCGTCCGCCTCTCCGACCATCCCGAGCTCGCGGAACAGGAAGTCCACTCTGGCCACGGCGAAACCCCTCGGATCGAGAATCCACACCTGAGGCTCCGGCTCAGGTAACTGGAGATCGAGGAAGGCCAGTGCGGAAACCGACTCCAGCGGGGTCTCTCGGCGGCCGTCGGCGACGGTGAGGGACCGACGGGCTCGCGCGATGCCCGGCCACTGGTGGCACGTGCGCGCTACGGCGGCGAGGTCACCAGGAGTAACCAGCCGGCGGTGCAGCGCATCGTCAGCGACGGGCACCGCTTGCTGAACCGGCAGATGCCGGCACAGGTCGACGACGGTGCGAGCGACCGAGGTGGTTGGAAGATCGGCGACGAAGGCGCGCTGCCATGACGGGACGGTGGCGACCTGTATGCGGACACCGGGGTATCGCCGGGTTCGGGCGTTGCCGGGCTGTGTCGTCAGCTGCACGAGCGACGGTTCGGGGTCAGCCGACGACTGGTCTACCGGCACACCGAGCGGAAGACCCAGCGCGTATGCCGCCGATTGGTGACTAGCCCAGGTGGGGCGCGCTACGGCCAGCCGGGCGGCGCGAACATCGACAAGGTGTCTGGCCAGCGGGTCGTCACTTAGCGAGGCAAGGGTGTCGGCGGTGCTCATGACGCCAGGACGGAGCGTGACCCAGGCGCCGGTCACTACCCGGCGGCGTACCTGCCAGGCCGTGAACCCAGCCCGAAGTGCGTCGTCGGTCGTGAAGACAAGCGGCAAGTTGTTCATGTTGGATCACCCTGCCGTCGTACGGCCGCGGGCGTCGCCGTTGTCCACAGGTCGCCAGACCGTCCCTCCCCCGTCCCGGCCGCTCGTTCGGCCCGTCGCCCGCCCGGCCCCCGGCTCCGTGCGGTCGACGCTGCGGGCCAACTTTGCACGTCGACGGTCGGGACCAACCGGTCAAATCGGGTGGATGCCGCATCATCCGGCGAGCAAAGTGGGCGCGGGCGAGCAAAGTCGGGGGTGCGGCAGCGACGCTCGCCAGCGCCGGGGAGGTACCCGGTGGGCGGCTAGCGGATCGCCGCTGGCAGGCTAGACCTCGATCCCGGCGTCGTACGGAAGGTCAACTCTGCGCCATGAAGCGGCTATGAACATCGTCGTCTGCGTCAAGCAGGTGCCCGACACCTGGGCCGAGAAGCGGCTCGAGCCCGGCGACAAGACCCTCGACAGAGAGTCCGCCGACGGGGTGATGAACGAGCTCGACGAGTACGCCGTCGAAGAGGGGTTGCGGCTCAAGGAGGCGCACGGAGGCCAGGTGACGCTGCTGTCCATGGGGCCGAGCAAGGCGACCGAGACGATCCGCAAGGCGCTGTCCATGGGGGCCGACGCGGCGGTGCACGTTCTCGACGACGCGCTGCAGGGATCCGACGCGCTCGCCACCGCCTACGCGCTGAGCCAGGCGCTGCGCACGCTCGAGTTCGACCTGGTGATCTGCGGTACGGAGTCGACCGATGCCCGGATGGCCGTCGTACCGGCGATGCTCGCCGAGCACCTGGCGCTGCCGCACCTGACCTACGCCAGCCGCGTCGAGGTGGACGGCGGGACGGTGCGCACCCATCGGCAGACCGAGAACGGCTACGAGGTCGTCGAGGGCGCCGTACCCGCGGTGGTGAGCGTCGTAGAGAAGATCAACGAGCCGCGCTACCCAAAGTTCAAGGACATCATGGCGGCGAAGAAGAAGTCGGTGACGACACTGTCGCTGACCGACGCGAGCATCGAGCCCGACCGGGTGGGCTTGGCCGCGGCCGCCAGCGTGGTGGAGGACTTCGCCGACCGGCCCCCCAAGTCGGCGGGCACCGTGGTCAAGGACGAGGGGGACGGCGGCGCGAAGGTCGCCGAGTTCCTCGTCGCGCAGAAGCTGATCTGAGGGGCGGGACACGATGTCCGAAGTGTTCGTACTCGTCGACCAGAGCGACGGGACGGTCAAGAAGACAACGGACGAGCTGCTCACCCTCGCCCGGCGGTTGGGCGAGCCGAGCGCCGTGTGGATCGGTCCCGGCGTCGAGGGCGCGAAGGACCGCCTCGCCGAGTACGGCGCCGCCAAGGTCTACGCCGCCGACGCGGAGGAGCTACTCGCCTACGCCGTCGCGCCCAAGGTGGCGGTGCTCGCCGAGCTGGTCGACCAGTCCTCCCCGGCCGCAGTGATCCTGCCGTCGACCACAGAGGGCAAGGAAATCGCCGCGCGCCTCGCCGTACGCACCGGTTCCGGTCTGATCACCGACGCCGTCGACGTCACCTCTGACGGTGTCGCCGAGCAGCACATCTTCGGCGGGGCGACCATCGTGCACTCGCGGGTCACGACGGGTACGCCGGTCATCACCGTGCGGGCCAACAGCGTGCCGCCGGAACCGGCGCCCGCCGCGGCGGAGCAGGTCGCGGTTTCGGTCGAGCTCACCGACGCCGACAAGGCCGCCCGGGTGAGCGACCGCGTGGTCCAGGAGCGCAGCGGGCGACCGGAGCTGGCCGAGGCGGCGGTGGTGGTCTCCGGCGGCCGGGGTGTCGGCGGCGCGGAGAACTTCACGCTGATCGAACAGCTCGCCGACGCGCTCGGCGGAGCCGTCGGCGCCTCGCGGGCGGCCACCGACGCGGGGTGGTATCCACACCAGCACCAGGTCGGGCAGACCGGCAAGACCGTCTCCCCGCAGCTCTACATCGCCGTCGGCATCTCCGGGGCGATCCAGCACCGCGCCGGTATGCAGACCGCGAAGACCATCGTGGTGATCGACAAGGACGCGGAGGCACCGCTGTTCGAGCTGGCTGACTTCGGTGTCGTCGGCGATCTGCACACCGTTCTGCCGCAGCTCATCGAGGCCATCAAGCAGCGCAAGGCCTCGTAAGCCCGGCCGCCGCCGCGCGCGGCTACGCTGGTCACGCCATGGTCTACCTCGATCATGCGGCGACCACCCCGATGCTGCCCGCGGCGGTCGACGCAATGACTTCCCAGTTCCAGCGGGTGGGCAACGCCTCGTCGCTGCACGCGGCGGGCCGCGCCGCCCGCCGCGTCGTCGAAGAATCCCGCGAAACTCTCGCCCAGGCGCTCGGGGCGCGACCCAGCGAGGTGGTCTTCACCGCTGGCGGTACCGAAGCAGACAACCTCGCCGTCAAGGGTCTCTACTGGGCCCGCCGGGCCGAGGACCCGCGTCGCCGGCGGGTGGTGGTCAGCCGCGTGGAGCACCATGCGGTGCTCGACGTGGTGACCTGGCTGGTCGAGCACGAGGGGGCCGAGGTCAGCTGGCTCGAGGTCGACGCCCACGGCCGGGTGGCCCCCGAGACGTTGCGCGCCGCGCTGACCGACGGACCCGGCGGCTCGCAGGACGTGGCGCTCGTCACTGTGATGTGGGCGAACAACGAGGTGGGCACCGTGCAGCCGGTCGCCGAGCTGGCCGCGGTGGCGCAGGCGTACGGCGTACCGATGCACTCCGACGCGGTGCAGGCGATCGGCCAGCTGCCCGTCGACTTCGCTGCGTCCGGTCTGGACGCGATGACGGTCACCGGGCACAAGTTCGGCGGGCCGCTGGGCGTCGGCGCACTGTTGCTCGGCCGCAGCCTCGCCGTCACGCCGCTGTTGCACGGCGGCGGCCAGGAACGGGAGGTGCGCTCGGGCACGCTGGACACGCCGGGGATCGCCGGGTTCGCCGCCGCCGCCGAGGTCGCCGTGAAGAGCCAGCCGGAGCGGGCCGAGCACCTGGCGATGTTGCGCGACGACCTCGTCCAGCGGGTGAAGGTCGTGGTGCCCGACGTGCTGCTCAACGGCGACCCCGACCTGTCGCCGGCGCGACGCCTCCCCGGCAATGCGCACTTCTCCTTCCCCGGCTGCGAGGGCGACTCGCTGCTGCTGCTGCTCGACGCGCGCGGCATCGAGTGCTCGACCGGTTCGGCCTGCTCCGCCGGCGTGGCGCGCCCCAGTCACGTCCTGCTCGCGACCGGCGCGGACGAGGAGCGAGCCCGCGGGTCGCTGAGGTTCTCCTTCGGGCACACGTCCAGGCCTGCCGATGTCGACGCAGTGGTCGAGGCACTTCCGGCGGCGGTCGAGCGTGCCCGCCGGGCCGGCCTGACCAGCGCACGGCAGGGCTGAGGTATGCGCGTCCTCGCCGCCATGTCCGGTGGCGTCGACTCCGCCGTTGCCGCGGCCCGGGCGGTCGACGCCGGACACGACGTCACCGGTGTCCACCTCGCGCTGGCACCCGACCCCAAGTCTTTCCGCACCGGCGCGCGCGGTTGTTGCACGCTGGAGGACGCCCGCGACGCCGGCCGTGCCGCCGACGTCATCGGCATCCCGTTCTACGTATGGGACTTGGCCGAGCGTTTCCGTACCGACGTCGTCGAGGACTTCGTGGCCGAGTACGCCGCCGGCCGCACCCCGAACCCCTGCCTGCGCTGCAACGAGCGGATCAAGTTCGCCGCCGTACTCGACAGGGCACTCGCTCTCGGCTTCGACGCCGTCTGCACCGGGCACTACGCCCGCCTGGTGGACGGCCCAGCCTGGCGCGAGCTGCGGCGGGCGGTCGACCAGGGCAAGGACCAGTCGTACGTGTTGGGCGTGCTCGACGGGAGGCAGTTGGCGCACGCGCTGTTCCCGCTCGGCGACACGCTGAAGGCCGACGTGCGCGCGGAGGCCACGTGCCGCGGCCTTGCGGTGGCGGCCAAGCCCGACAGCCACGACGTGTGCTTCATCCCCGACGGCGACACCGCCGGCTTTCTCGCCCGTCGGCTGGGCAGCGCGCCGGGTGAGGTCGTCGACGCCGACGGGGCGGTGGTCGGTGCCCACGACGGCGCGTACGGTTTCACCGTCGGCCAGCGACGGGGGCTGCGGCTGTCGCAGCCGGCGCCCGACGGTCGACCGAGGTACGTCCTGGGCGTGGAGCCGGTGCGGCGGCAGGTGACCGTAGGGCCGGCCGAAGCTCTCGACGTACGAGAGGTGGTGGCGGTGCGCCCGCGCTGGACCGGGCACCCGCTGGCTGGCCCGCGGCGTTGCCTCGCGCAGGTGCGCGCGCACGGGGAAGCGGTTCCGGCGACCGCCTCGCCAGCGGGGGAGGGCGTGCACGTCGACCTGGACGTTCCGCTGCGCGGCGTCGCCACCGGCCAGGCGGTCGTCCTCTACGAGGGCGACCGGGTGATCGGATCTGCCACCGTGTCGGCCACCGTGTCGGTCACCGTGTCCGCCAGTCGGTGACGGCGACCAGTAGCGGGCTGCCCTGGCCGCCGGGCGCCGCGACGGGGGTCGGGTCGCTGCCCGGCACGGACGTCCGGGAGGCCACCCGGACGGTGTTCGGCGAGCTGCCGGACCTGCCTCACCTGCCGGAGCTGCCGGCCCGCGGCCCCGGAGCCGACATGATCGGGCGCACTGTCGCCCAGCTGGTGGGTCTGCACATCGACCTGCAGCCGTCCGGCTGGCGTCTCGTCGACCGGCCGTCGGGAGACGAGCGGCGGGCGCGCGCCATGCTCGGCGAGGACTTGGACGCGCTCGAGGAGACCGCCGCGGGCTACGCCGGTCCGCTCAAGGTGCAGCTCGCTGGCCCGTGGACCCTCGCTGCGGCCCTGGAGCTCCCGCGTGGGGGCAAGGTGCTCGGCGATCCCGGCGCCTGCCGCGACGTGGCCGCCTCCCTCGCCGAAACGGCCGCCGCCCACATCGGCGATGTCCGCCGCCGGGTACCGGAAGCGACCGTGGCGCTCCAGGTGGACGAGCCGTCTCTCCCGGCGGTGCTTGCCGGGCGACTGCGATCGGCGAGCGGCTTTCAGGGATTGCCGGCTGTCGAGGAGCCAGTCGCCGAGGCGGCGCTGCGGTCGCTGATCGAGCTGGCCGGGGCTCCGGTCGTCGGGCACTGCTGTGCTCCCGATGTACCGGTCGGGCTCTTCCAGCGGGCGGGTGCCGTCGCCGTGTCGGTCGATGCCAAGGCGCTCGAGGAACCGGGGCTCGACGCTCTCGGGGAGGCGGCCGATTCCGGCCTCGGGGTGGTGCTGGGCGTCGTCCCCGGCACCGACGCGGAACTGTCGGACCTGGCGGTTACCGTCGCCACGGTGCGGGCGTTGGGGGGTCGGATGGGGCTCAGCGGGGAGGGGCTGGTCCAGGCCGTCGCGCTGGCGCCTGCGTGCGGGCTGGCCGGGGCGACGCCGGCCTATGTGCGGGCGGCGCTGACCCGCTGCCGCGCCGCGGGTGTGCGGCTGCGCGAGGACCCGGAGGGCTGAGGTGAGGGGGATGGTGGACGGCAGCCAGGGCGTCGTCGACGGCGTACCGGTGGTGGCCCGGGAGCGCCACGCGGAGTTGTCCCGCCAGCTCGACGAGCACTCCTTCCGCTATCACGTGCTCGACCGGCCGACGGTCTCAGACGCGGCGTACGACGCACTCATGCGCGAGCTGCAGCGGCTAGAAGAGGACCACCCGTCGCTGCGTACGCCCGATTCGCCAACGCAGCGGGTTGGTGCCACCTGGTCGACGCTGTTCACCCCCGTACGCCACCTCGAGCGGATGCTGAGTCTCGACAACGCGTTCACGCCAGAAGAACTGGCCGCCTGGGAGAAGCGAGTGGAACGCGAGGTAGGCCGCGACGCCGTTGCCGAGTCCGGCTTCCTCTGCGAGCTCAAGGTGGACGGGGTGGCCATCGATCTCGTCTACGAGGACGGGCTGCTGGTGCGCGCGGCGACGCGCGGCGACGGGCACACCGGGGAGGACGTCACCCCCAACGTGCGCACCCTCGCCGACGTACCAGCGCAGCTGCGCATTGACGATCGCGGGCAGGCGCCGGC
>JBBSMJ010000024.1:0-10226 GCA_038233235.1 Actinomycetes bacterium
AGCTCCTTCTTGGTGCGCACGACGTCGCCCGCGCCGGTCTCCAGCTCCTCGAGCTCCTTGAGCCGCTGCAGCCGCTGGTAGACCGTGGAGAAGTTGGTGAGCATTCCGCCCAGCCACCGCTGGTTGACGAAGGGCATGCCGACGCGGCGCGCCTGCTCGGCGATGGCCTCCTGCGCCTGCTTCTTGGTGCCCACGAACAGCACCGAGCCGCCGTGGGAGACCGTCTCCCGGACGAACTCATAGGCGCGGTCGATGTAGGACAGCGACTGCTGCAGATCGATGATGTAGATGCCGTTGCGCTCGGTGAAGATGAAGCGCTTCATCTTCGGGTTCCACCGTCGGGTCTGGTGCCCGAAGTGAACCCCGCTCTCGAGCAGCTGCTTCATGGTGACGACGGCCATGGCCGTACAACTCCTACCTGCGCCAGCGCGGGCGCGTCCCGGTTCTCGCGCCGACCGGCCGGCCGCCGCGCCTGACGCCCCGGTGCGCCGCGCCGCGGGGGTTGCCGCGGACCGAGAGACGCTCCCGCACGAATGCGGTTGGGCGTGCGAAGTCGACCCGCCAGGCGAGCCGCTGTGGCCGAGTGTACGCCTCCGCCGTCGTCCACAGGCCCGGCCCGCACGCCGTTGTGCACAGTCCGCCCGCACGGCCGATGTTTCGTCCGTAGGCTCCTGCAGCCTGACCCCATGCCGACTCATGCGCTCCTCGCCGGGCTGCTGATCCTGCTGCCCGGCGCTCCTGTCCCCGCTTCGTCGGCCGCCGCGCCGCCCCTGGTCGGAAGCAGCGTCGCGGCCGAGCGCGCGTCCCGGTGGCAGTGGCCGCTCGCTGGCACCCCCGAGGTCCTGCGCTACTTCGTGCCGCCTCCGGTGCGTTGGGCTCCCGGTCATCGCGGGGTCGATCTTGCGGCGGCGCCGGCCGAGAGAGTGCGCGCCGCAGGATCAGGTGTCGTCGGGTATGCCGGCCGGTTGGCCGGCCGCGGCGTGGTCACCGTGATCCACGGCGGGTTACGCACCACGTATGAGCCGGTCACGGCTGTGGTGGTGGCCGGCCAGCGGGTGCTGGCAGGTGACGTCATCGGCCGCCTCGAGCCGGCGACCGGGCACTGCCCGGGGCGCTCCTGCTTGCATTGGGGGCTCCTGCGCGGCGACGTCTACCTTGACCCGCTGTTGCTCGTGCGACGCGGCCCGTCCCGACTGCTGCCCATCTTCGGTGGCCCACGCTCGGTGTCCTCCACGTTGCCTCAGGCAGAGCCTCCGGCAGGGTCGCGGGCGGGGCCCGGGTCGGGATCTCAGGCGGGGCCGCCAACCGGGCTGCGCACCGCGGCGGTCGCCGCCAGCCTGGCGTCTTCAGTCCTCACCGCCCCGCTGGGGGCTCTGCTTCTCGCCGCACCGGCGAATCAACGTCCGCCGGGTCCGCGTGGACCACCCGATGCCAGGAGCGCGGGCAGACCCTCGGCCAGCCGGTCGTACTCCTCCGGCGCGTTGTAGACATGGGCTGACACCCGCAGTACTCCCCGCCCCTGCCAAGCGACCAACGCGGTCTCGACGCCCAAACGGCCCGCGATCGTCGCCTGCAGCTCGTCAGCCGCCTCCGGGGAGTTGCCTTCGTCCCCCGGCAGCGGCAGCACCCGCATGCTCACCGGGTCCTGCGGCAGGTCGGCCAGGTCGAGATCGAGCGCCGCCGCCAGCACCCGCTGCCCGTACGCCGCGAGGTCGCGGTTGTGCTGGCGGAGCCGGTCCCAGCCGAGGTCGTCGAGCAGGTTCAACGCGGCCGGAGTCGCCAACCAGGCCGAGACATCGGTGGTACCACCCGTATCGAAGCTCAGCGGAAACCCAAGAGCCGCTCCCCAGGAGGCGACGAGCGGAGCGATTCGCTCCCGCCATCGGTCAGCGACGTACAGCCCTGCCGAGCCGCGCGGACTGCAGCACCACTTGTGGAAGTTGCCCACCCAGTAGTCGGGCGCCAGGGCGGTGAGGTCCAGCGGAAGCATTCCTGGCACGTGGGCGCCGTCAACGAGCACCGGGACGCCGGCGCGGCGCAGGTCGGCCACGAGGTCGGCCACTGGAAAGAGCCGCGCTGTCGGTGAGGTGATGTGGTCGACGACCGCCAGCCGGGTGCGCCCACTCAGGCCGCCCAGCACCGCGGCGCGGACGGTGGCATCACCGGCAGTCAACGGCACGGCCACGGTCACCAGCCGCGCTCCGCTGCGGTGGCAGGCGCGTTCGACCGCGAGGCGTACGGCGCCATACCCGTGATCCGTCAGCAGCACCTCGTCGCCGCGCTGGAGGGTGACCGCCGCCAGCACCGTGCTCACTCCGGTGGTGGCGTTGGCCACAAAGGCGAACCCGTCAGGGTCGGCACCACAGAACGAGGCCACCTGCGCCCGCGCGGCCGCCACCGCGGCCGGCAACTCGCGGCGGTGAAACCGGACCGGATTCGCGTCCGCGCGTTCCTGCCAGCGTCGTTGCTCTTCGACGACCACACGGGGCACAGCGCCGAAGGAACCGTGGTTGAGGTGCGCTATGTCCGGCTGGAGGCTCCACAGCTTGCGCGCTCGGGACGGCTCAATCGCGCGCCTCGTCGAGCTTGCCCCGCAACTGGAGCACCGCCTTCGTATGCATCTGGCAGATGCGGCTCTCGGTCACACCCAGCACTTGCCCGATCTCGGCCAAGGTCAGGCCTTCGTAGTAGTAGAGGGTGACCACGATTTTCTCCCGCTCGGGCAGCATGTTGATCGCCTTGGCGAGCAGGTACTTGGTCTCCTGCGACTCGAAGGCCGCTACCGGGTCCTCGGCCCGGGGGTCCTCCAACGTGTCGACGAGGGTGAGCTTGTCCCCCCGCTCCCCCCCCGAGCTCAGCAGTTCGTCGAGGGCGACGACGTTGACGAAGGAAACCTTGCTGAAGATGGCGTGCAGGTCCGCGAGGGCGATCCCCATGTGCTCGGCCACCTCGGCCTCGCTCGGCGTCCGGTGCATCTCGCCTTCGAGGACCGCGTAGGCACGCTCGACTTCCCTGGCCTTGTGGCGCACCGATCGCGGAATCCAGTCGATGGCCCGCAGCTCGTCGATGATTGCCCCGCGGATCCGGCTGATCGCATACGTCTCGAACTTGATCGCGCGTGACACGTCGAACTTCTCGATCGCATCGATAAGTCCGAAGATGCCGTAGGAGACGAGGTCCGCTTGGTCGATGTTCGCAGGGAGGCCGACGCCCACTCGGCCGGCGACGTACTTCACCAGCGGGGAGTAGTGCAAGATCAACCGGTCGCGCAACTGCTGGTCCCCGGAGTCCTTGAACTCGTGCCACAGGGTGAGCAAGGCCGCATCGATGTCAGGACCGGTACGAGTGGGCTTCTCGATCTGACTGGCGGGCCCCCCGTTGGCGCCCTCCGCATGTTCCTCCGGCGTGACCGCTAGGCGTGCTGGCGCCGAGGTGACCGTGGGGTCACGCTCGGGGGTGCGCCTGCTCATACGCCGCCCTCAGTCGCTCGACGGACACGTGGGTATAGATCTGTGTGGTTGATAGCGTAGCGTGACCGAGCAACTCCTGAACGCTTCTAAGGTCCGCTCCGCCTTCGAGCAGGTGAGTGGCCGCGCTGTGCCGCAGACCGTGTGGTCCCATGGCGGGCGCCCCGGGCACCGCGGCCACTCGACGGTGGACCAGCGTCCGGGCCGCCCGTTGATCCAGCCTCCTGCCGCGGACGCCGAGGAAGAGAGCCGCACCGCTGGAGGGGCCACACAGCAGCGGGCGCCCAGCGTCGAGCCAATGCACCAACGCGCGGGCCGCGGGGACCCCCATAGGTACCGTACGCTCCCGGCTGCCCTTACCGAACACCACGACGACCTGACGACCGAGGTCGACGTCATCGATGTCGAGGGCGCACAACTCGCCCACCCGTATGCCGGTGGCATAGAGGAGCTCGACCACCGACCGGTCACGGATGGTGACCGCACGCAGGGACCTCATCCCGCCCGACTCCATCCCGCCCGACTGGGGCTCCGGGAAATGGTCGAGGAGGAGTGCCGCCTGGTCTTGGCGCAGCACCCCGGGCAGCGTGCGGTTGGGGCGCGCGCTGGCGAGCCGGAGGCCGGGATCGCTGCTCACCCGCGCGGTTCGCGCGGCCCAGGCGGTGAAGACGCGGACGGCCGCGGCACGGCGCGCGAGGGTCGCCCGCGAGCGACCCTTAGCCCGCTGGAGGGCCAGCCAACTGCGTACGAGCGGCAGGTCGATCTCCGACAGCTCGACCAGGTCCGCGCGGCCGGCGTGGTCGAGCAGGGCGCGGACGTCGCCGACATAAGCCCGAACAGTGTGCAAGGACAGTCCACGCTCGGCCCGCAGATGTGTCGCGAAGTCGGCTACGGCTGCGGCGAACGCTGGTGGCAGCGGATCGGGGCGTTGCGCTCGTGCCGGAGGAGGGTTCGCGGCTGCGGGCACCCTCCCACCGTCGACGCCGGCAGCGGCAACGTCAAGGACCCGGCCGCGCGGGTCGCCTGTCTTCGCTTCGGTTCCGGCGACGGGCACGGATCAGCTGCTGGGTTCGGGAGGACGCATCCGCCACCCGGCGTCGCTGCCTTCAGCGAACCCTTCCCGCTGCAGCGCCCCGAGGCAGCGCAACACGGTGCCCGGGTCGAGACCGCTGCGTCGCACCAGCCCAGCCAGCTGCGCTGGCCTCCGTACGGGGAGTGCCTCGAACACCTGCAGGCTGTCCGGGTCGAGCTGATCGGTGGGTCGCTCCGCACCGCGCCGCTCCTCCACCACGTCGACCCCGATCACCCCAACGGCCTCGATGACGTCGGCCGCGCCGGTCACGCAGAGTGCGCCCTCGCGGATCGTCTCGTGACAGCCGGCGGACAGGGCGGAGGTCACCGGACCAGGGACCGCCATGACCTCGCGACCGTAGTGTCCGGCGTGACCCGCGGTGCTGCGTGCCCCGCTGCGCAGCGCCGCCTCCACGACCACGGTGCCTCTAGTGAGGGCCGCGATGATGCGGTTCCGGACGAGGAACCGCATCCGGCTCGGCGCGCATCCCGGCGGCAACTCGCTGACCACGACGCCCTCGTCGCCGATCTGGCGCAGCAAGGCGTCGTGACTGCGCGGGTAGGAGACGTCGGCACCGCAGGCCAGCACCGCCACGGTGACACCGCCGACGGCCAAGGCGCCACGGTGGGCGGCCGCGTCGATGCCGAACGCGGCCCCCGAGACGACGGTCCACCCCTTCTCCGCGAGGGAGGCGGCAAGCTCGGTGGCGACCGAGGCGCCGTACGCCGTCGCGGCACGCGCGCCGACAACAGCCACCGAACGCAGACAGGACAACCGCAGATCTGCCTCGCCGCGCACCCACAGGGCGAGCGGCCGCTGGTTGGACCACGGGGCGGGGAGATCGAGCTGGCTCGGCCACTCGAAGTCTCCGGGGCAGACCAACCGACCCCCGGCCATCTCCATACGAGCCAGGTCGGCCTCCGGATCCCGGTCGTCGAGCCGGGAGCGCCAGCGGAGCAGCCCCTTGGCGGACAGCGACCCGTCCTCGATTCCGCGCCAGACGGCTACCGGCCCCTCGCGCAAGACCAGGGCCGCGAGCTCTTCGTCACCCGGCTCGGCCAACCGGGAGAGCGCGGCCCGCGCCAGCCGCTCGTCGTTGGGGGCTCTCATGCGGCTCTGCCCTGGCGCAGGGCCACCGCGGTGTCCACCTCGTCGATGCCCGGACGGTCACGGCCGGCCAAGTCGGCTAGCGTCCACGCGACGCGTACGACGCGGTCGACGCCGCGCGCGGTGAGCGCCCCGATCTCCAGCAGGCGCTCCACGCTGCGCAGCGCCCCCGACCGCGGAGCCCAGCCGCGGCGCAGCTCACGAGAGGCCACTTCGGCGTTGGTGCGCCACGGTGTGCCTGCGAGACGGGCAACAGCTCGCTCGCGCGCCGCGGCCACCCGGGCCGCGACGACATGAGTCGGCTCGACGTGCAGGCGGTCACTGATCATGTCCGCGCGGGTGACCTGGCGCATGGCCATCCGCAGGTCCACTCGGTCGAGCAGCGGTCCGGACAACCGCCCGAGGTAGCGGATGCGGGCGTGCGGAGTGCAGTTGCAGGCATCTGCCGTCCCTCCCGGCGTAGCGTCAGCGCGCCCGCACGGGCAGGGATTGGCGGCCAACACGAGAGTGAAGCGGGCCGGAAAGCGCGCGGTCATGTGGGCCCGGGCCACCACCACCTCCCCGCTCTCGAGGGGTTGGCGCAACGCATCGAGCACCCCGGAGGCAAACTCCGGAGCCTCGTCGAGGAAGAGCACGCCACGGTGGGCGAGGCTGACCGCCCCCGGCCGCACGATTCCACTGCCGCCGCCGACGATGGCCGGCAGCGTCGCGGTGTGGTGGAGACCGTGATAGGGCGGCCGGATCATCAGCGGCCGGTCCGGCGGCAAGGTGCCCGCCACCGAATGGATGGCGGTCACCTCGAGGGCAGCCTGTCGGTCGAGGGCAGGCAGCAGCCCGGGGAGCCGCTCGGCCAGCATCGTCTTGCCGGTGCCGGGCGGCCCATACAGAAACAGATGGTGCCCTCCCGCGGCGGACACCTCCAGCGCCATGCGCGCCGCGGACTGCCCCAGCACGTCGGCGAGGTCAAGGCCGTCACCCGCACCGCAGCCGCCGTTCCCCGCGGGGGCGCAACCGACGTCCGGCAAGGACGCCTCGGCGGAGGCGGGCTCCTCCTCGCCGCGGAGCACGGCAAGCAGCTGGCGCAGGGAACGAACCGGCAGCACCTGCACGCTGGGGACCAACTGCGCTTCAGCGGCGTTGCCGGCGGCAACGACCACCCGGTCACCCCCAGCGGCGGCGAGCGCCAACACCGAGGGAAGGACACCACGGACCGGCCTGACCTGCCCGTCTAGCCCCAGCTCCCCCATCAGCGCCATGCCCTCCAGCTGCGCCGGCGGCAGCACTCCGGCAGCGGCTAGCACCGCGACGGCGATAGGGAGGTCGAAGCCGCTGCCTCGCTTCGGCAACGCAGCCGGCGAGAGCGAGACGGTGATTCGGCGTGCCGGCCAGGACTCCCCACTGTTGACGACTGCCGCCCGCACCCGGTCGCGCGCCTCGGACAGCGCGGTGTCGGGCAGACCGACGAGCACGAACGTCGGCAGCCCCTGCGCGAGGTCGGCCTCCACCTCCACCACGTGCCCTTGGACGCCGACCAGCGCGGCGGCGTGAACCCGCGCGAGCGTCACCCGAGCACTCCGCGGATGTGCTCGACCTGAGTCGGCCCACGGCGGGGGCGCAGCACGCTCACCACGTCGAAGCGGATCTCGGCCGGGTGGGCCTCGTGCGCAGCGAGCCACCGAGTCGCGAGCAGCCGCAGGCGAACGGCCTTGCGTGGTGTCACCGCCTCGGCCGGGTGCCCGAAGCCCACCCCGGTACGGGTCTTGACCTCACACACCACGAGCGCATCGTCCTCGCGGGCGACGATGTCGATCTCTCCGCTGTCGCACCGCCAGTTGCGCTCCAGTATGACGAGTCCTGCGGCAGCGAGATGCCGGACGGCAACGTCTTCGCCGTAGCGCCCGAGCGCATCCTTGGCCCGCATCGGCTCCACCTCCACCGCCGAGGTTGCCGGGTGAAACGCCACCCGAAGTAGGGCACCGGTCAATCTGGGGACAGCGGTGCCGTTCGGTTGGGGCTGGGGACAACGGGGGGAGGGCGGGGGTGGGATCGACCGGCTTCTGCTCAGCCGTCGAACGGCGGCTTGTCCTGCGGCACCTCGAGGTCGCTCTTCGCCAGCTCTTCGACGTTGACGTCCTTGAAGGTGATCACGCGTACCCTCTTGACGAAACGGGCCGGACGGTACATGTCCCACACCCACGCGTCGTTCATCGTGACCTCGAAGTAGACCTCGCCGCCCACCGTACGGACCTGCAGGTCGTAGGTGTTGGTGAGATAGAACCGTCGCTCGGTCTCCACCACATGGGAGAAGAGCCCCACGACGTCCCGGTACTCCCGATAGAGCTGCAACTCCATGTCGGTCTCGTACTTCTCCAGGTCCTCGGCGCTCATGGCTCCCTCGGCTCAGGCACTGGCGCGGCGGCATCGACCAGCTGGGCGGTCCGTCCGTCATTGTCCACCAGCCCCGAGTTCAGCAACGCCGAGCGCTGCCGCGCCATCCGCACCGCGCCAGCGTCGGCGGCTCGAGCCACGTTGACGTAGGAGAAGCGGTGCTCCGGACAGGGACCGTGGCGACGCAGTGCGGTCTGGTGCTCCGGCGTGACATACCCCTTGTGGGTCGCGAAGTCGTACGCGGGCCAGTGGTCGTGCAGGCCGGTCATGATCCTGTCCCTGGTGACCTTGGCGACGACGGACGCAGCTGCGACGCAGGCCGCCACCTGGTCGCCCTTCCACATCGCCAGCCCTGGGGCGGGCAAGCCGGCCACCGGGAAACCGTCGGTCAGCACGTAGGCGGGGCAGACACCGAGCCGCGCCAGCGCCCGACGCATGCCCTGGACATTAGCGACGTGCAAACCGATCCGATCGACGTCGCCCGGCGGTACGGCGACGACCGCCCACGCGCTCGCCCGGGCCACGACCTCGGCGTACACCCGTTCACGAACGGCAGGCGTGAGCAGCTTGGAGTCGGCGAGGCCGGGGACCTGCCCGCGGCGCTCGGCGGGAAGGACCACGGCGGCGACCACCAGCGGCCCCGCGCAGGCCCCACGGCCGGCCTCGTCGGCTCCGGCGACCGGCGTGAAGCCCCTGCGGGCAAGCGCCCGCTCGTAGCCGTGCAGACCGGCGTCGCGGCGTACGGTCGCTCCCCGCGGGATCAGGGGTCCTGCACCGGGGCCGTCGGCGGCTCGTTCCCTCGCAGCGAACATCACCGGAAGCGTACGGCGCAGCAGGCGCGCCCGGCAGCGCGGACGCGCGCCAATGTCGGCGGCGCTAGTTCCAGTGCTCGAAGGGTTCGCCGAAGGTCTCCCCGGCGAGCAGCCGGGGCAGAAGTTCCACCAGCCGGCCCGGGTAGCTGACCTCCCCGCGAGCGGCCAGCTCGGCGGGGTCCCACCAGCGCATGGCCAGCATGCACCGCGCCTCGTCCGCGGTGACATCGATCGCCACCGTCACCACGTGGTCCGGTAGACGCACCAGATGCACGAGCTCGCGCTGCCAGCGGCGTACGCCGAGCCAGCTGAACGTGGCGTGTCGGGTCCAGCGGGCAGGTTCCACGACCGTCGGCGGGAGGACCAGCCCGGTCTCCTCGGCCACCTCGCGGACCACGGCCTGCTCCGGGGTCTCCCCGGGTTCCACACCGCCGCCGGGTAGCTCCCACCAGTGGTGGATGCCGGCAGGCGGCGAAATGGGGTCGGTCATCTGCAGGAGGAGCACCCGATCCAAAGGATCGAGGATCACCGCCTTGGCGGACAGCCGCCATCCTCCGGGCGGGTCGGGAACGCCGCTCAGCGTGGACGCCGGCGCCGCCACACGGCGAGCGGCACCGTGAGCCCCACGCCGAGCAGGAGCGGTACGGTGGCCGCCGCGGCGTCGAGCAGCCCGGGCTGCTCGAAGGTCTCGGGGACCGGTAAACCGCCGATGCGGTCCGGCGGCCAGATGACGACAAAGGCCCGCCCGATCACCTTGTCGGCTGGGACGGTGCCGCCACCTGGGTCGCCGAGGTGGGCCCGGGAGTCCGCCGAGGCCGCTCGTTGGTCACCCATGACCCACAGCCTGCCCTCGGGCACCTTGACGTCGAATTCCACGTCGGAGGGCGCGTTGCCTTCGTAGAGGTAGTCGCGCTCGTCCAACGCCACGCCGTTGACGCTCAGCCGTCCCTTGGCGTCGCAACAGCGCACCCGGTCACCTGGTACGCCGATCACCCGCTTGATGAAGTCCTTCTCCCCCGCGGGGGCGAAGCCGATCCAGCTGCTCACCCGGTAGAGCGCGAGCGCCACTGGGTTGGTGGGCTCCTGAATGACCACCTCACTGGAGAAGGAGTCCAGCCCGTTGAAGACGACGATCTCTCCTCGCGTGATGTCGCGGAAGTCATAGACCAGCTTGTTGACGAGAACCCGGTCACCGGTGCACCCCTCGCACCCGTGCAGCGTCGGCTCCATCGAGCCGGTGGGGATGAAGAACGCCTGGACCAGGAAGGTCTTGATGAGCAGCGCCAGCCCGAGGGCGATGAGCACCAGGACTGGCAGCTCGCGAAAGAAGGAGCCGCGCTTGCGGTCTGCGCCACGGGTGCTGCCGCCGGCGGTAGCCGC